>QCWC01000289.1 GCA_013114705.1 Candidatus Nitrosocosmicus sp.
GATCATCTTTAATGCAATCACAAGAGATAGCATCTCATCAAATGACTAGATTGTTATTCATCGAATCGTTTTATTATTATCATCTATCTGATCATTCCAATGTCAGATTCAATCTATCAGGTCAGCACTGATGTGTTGATTGAATCTCCCTTTATTACGTCTACTGATATTATTATGCTGTCAAGAGCGCACCTGGAGGTCTGTAAATCACATTATGGCATTAGCCAACTTCATTACCGACGCCGCCTTTTGTCTTGGATGCGTTCTATTTACAATCAAAAAATTATTAATATAAATCTTGTTTTTTTTTTGGAAAAATTTCTACTGATTGTAGGAATCCAATTTCACATCAGTAAGTATTGGATTAACTAAAAATGTACACTGGATAGGATCCTTCACCAGATTGAATTCGACTTAAACCTATTCGAAAACAAATAAAAGATTCTATAAATTGAGAGTTAGTAAGTATGAAATATGATGATTATCTAGAGTTATACAAAACTAAAACATTTGAATCAATGAATTTATATTTTAGAGCTAGGGAAATTTTTCCTGGTGGAGTTAGTCATAATATAAGATTTTTCAAACCTTATCCGTTTTTTACACGAAAAGCTAGAGGAAAATTCCTGTATGACGTTGACGGAAATAAATACTTAGATTTTTGGAACGGTCACTGGGCCCTGATTCTTGGACATTCACCCTCAAAGGTAACACAAAAATTGCGTAAACAATTAAAATCCGGGACACTTTATGGAACAGCAAACGAGGTCAGTTTCAAGCTTGGTTGGGAAATAAATAAGGCGATTCCTTTGGCTGAAAATACTAGATTTTGTAGCACAGGTTCAGAAGCTACGATGTATGCTATCAGACTGGCCAGATCAGCTAGCGGTAAAAGAGTTATTGCCAAAGTTGAAGGTGGATGGCATGGGTTTAATACAAATCTTTTACAGTCTGTAAATTACCCATACGAGGTTGACGAAGGGTTGGGTTTGATTGAGGATGAAGGACATTTTGTAGAGTCCTTACAATTTAATGACTTGGAAAGGTCACTAAAGGTACTTGAATCAATAAAAGATGATTTAGCAGCTATCATTGTCGAACCCGTGCTAGGGGGAGCTGGCTGTATACTACCCAAAAATGGATATTTGCATGGTTTACAAGAATTTGCACAGAAAAACGGAAGTTTATTTATTCTAGATGAAATAGTAACTGGATTTAGATTTTCATATGGAGCTGCAATGGATAACCTGAAGCTTGAACCTGACCTTTTTACTTTAGGCAAAATTATTGGTGGAGGATTACCGATTGGTGCAGTATGTGGTAAGAAAGAATTCATGAAGTTGGCAGATGCTACAGTAGAGGGAGATAAATCGACATATTGTTCTATAGGAGGAGGGACGTTTTCAGCTAATCCGCTAACAATGAAAGCAGGTTACCATACTCTAAAAACGTTGAAGAAAGATCCAACTATTTATGAAAATATAAATAATTTAGGTGAATTTACGAGGACTGGTTTAACCAAAATATTAAACGAGATGAAGATAAAGGCAGAGGTAACGGGAATCGGTTCTCTATTTATGATTCATTTCTTAAATGATAAAGTAAGAAGTATAAATAGCGCTTTGGATGCCGCGTTATCAAATAAGGAAATGTTAAACAATTACAATTTGGCATTGATGGCAAATCATGAAATTTTCTTTTTGCCCGGCAAAATGGGTGCATTTTCAAATGCACATGACAAAAAGGATTCAATGAAGTTATTGAATGCTACCCGATCCATCTTTGAAAATCCTGGAAATGTAAAACCTAGTTAGCGAAACCAACTCAACTACCTGATTTGCTTAATTCTCTCGCCATAACGCCTTTTTCTTGGCAATTAGCATAAAAAATCCAAAATAAATTCCTTGTACTAATAGTCCTAGATATATAGACCAACCGTCTGGAACTGGAAAACCCATTGAATATTGGAGCATGAGTGAAGCATGAGTTGTGGGTACAAAATATGAAACCAATTGTAAAGGATCTGGCAGGGTGCTTATTGGATAAAATACAGGTGGAATTACGGCAATGATGACGTTCACAAAGGATATAAGCTGCGTTGCGTTTCGCATATGAAGCATATGTGAAGAAAGAAAAAATCCGATTGAAGACATCGTACCCCAAATCAAAATAACATTCAAAAGAAGCAATGGCAAAAAGGCTATCGAGATAGAAAAAAATACGGCCAAGGAAATTAGTACAATTAATGCGGGTAGTCCGTATAAGATTTCTGAAAGCGCTAAACCCAGCATGTAAACTATTGGTGAAACAGGAGAAGCTACGAAAACATCTTGCATTTTATACTCAATTTTGTATAGAGAAATATCCTGACCCAGTGCTAATCCATATCCTACCAAGGCCATCACCAGACTTCCTGCCACAGCAAATTGGACATATTGACCGTTGCTGACTACAAACAAAATAAACAATAAAGAAAATGGAGAAATCGCAGTAAACACTAGAGATAACGGGTTTCTTCGAAGCCACAGGAATCCTGTAACATAAGCGATTAGAAAGATTTGACTTGATACGGAGAAGATACTGCGTTTCAACCTAAATGACAAGTTACTTATCGGGTCACATTCATATATTTTAAACAAAGTTTGACTAAAACAGGCTCAAATAATTTATTTTTGATAGTTGAATCAATATTATATATACCGAGAATAATTGATACAAAGTGTAATTACTCATGCAATATACGAATAGATTATTTTCTTTCAAGCCTTCTCTAATTGAAAAAATTACTCTAATTGATAGTCATAAAACATCTCAACCAGCAAATTCAGGAAATATTGTTGATTCCGTTTCAAATAGATTACTAAAAAAACATGGTA
>QCWC01000290.1 GCA_013114705.1 Candidatus Nitrosocosmicus sp.
GATTCTAAAAGTTAGGACATCAATTAGGAAAGAGACCTGTATGCTATTTTATAGTAAAAGTAATATCTTAATTTAGTAACGAATAATATAAATCTAAAAAGTATGAAAACAAAAAAAAATTTATTGTTGGCCTAATGCCAAGTTACCTAATTGGTTTTGTAATTGCAAGTTCACGTTATTTCCACAGATTAATGAGAAGTCTCCAGATACACATTGTGCATTCTGTTCGCTGGCTTGACCCTGTTCAATTTCTTGCTCTGCATCATTGTGTTTCTTTTTTCCACCAGCATATGCATAGTTGTCACCTAGGGCAACTACTGAGCCTATGAGTGCTGCTGCAATAAACATTGCAAATATTCCGACTTTATAGTTTTTTGTTATGTTACTCATTATAATCGAATACTATAATTCAAATTAATTATATCATAGTTTGGATACATGTTACTAGTTTTTTCTTTTGTAATTGAATTGAGGTATTGAATTACTGAAATTAATTCTATTACTATTTTAAAAACGGATTTGAAATTGGAATATTTAAATTATGGTCTTTTATTAGAGAATGATTTGTCAATACTAAGTCTTTTATTATACTCCAATATCATTTCTCTTGTCTCTGGTAACGAAAAAACCTCTTCCAGTCTTCGTGGTTTTTTATCTTCAAATACATACTCAGAATACCACTTGGATCCAAAAGCAGTCAACATCAACAAAATCGGTAATATGTCTTTGCCTTTTTCAGTTAGGTTCCAAAAAACCATCGTCTGCTCTCTTTTGATTTGGGTACATCGAATAATCCCTTCCCTTTCTAATTCTCTAAGTCGCATTGACAATACTCTTGGAGTGAGACCCGGTATAGATTCAAGAATTCTGTTAAACCTATTTATTCTTAAAAACCCTATGTCTCTTATTATTAGCATAGTCCACTTCTTACCCAAAACCCCTAACGAAGTTCTTATTGGACAATTTTTGATCTTAACTTGTGGTCTTATAATACATTCACTTTCCAAATCCATTTTATCGACATTACTTTGATCATTAGCTTCGTGATACAACTATACTTTTATTCCCATACTAGTTCTTATACTATATTTTGTATATTGTATTAGCCAATAATGGTAAATGTTTATGTCATAGTCTGATTATATAAAGAATAATAGCTATTTTGGGTCACATTTTAGTATCTAATTTAGATTATAATTTGTAGCGGTTATATAGTAGTAAATCTATATAATAAATATGAAATACAGGAGCCGAACCGAAATTGTAGCTATGATTTTAGATGCAGCCAATGGCGGTGCAACTAAAACAAAAATTATGTACAAAGCTTTTCTTAGCTATGCACAATTGAAAGAATATCTTTCGGTGTTGATAGAAAACGATCTAATAGAGTATATGGAAGGGTCAGAATACAAAACAACTCAAAAGGGTTTAGTATTCCTGAAAATGAATAATGAAATTGAGGAACTACTTGCGACTCCAACTCGCAATTATAAAACAATAAACAACTAGGAAATTTTTTATTTCTTTTTTCTTTACTATTCGCAGTTTTAACTATTTTAGAACTCAGTTAATTATGATGAAGTGAATTTATAAGATCAATCCAATCTATGTTCTCATACCAAATATATTGTCGCCTGTTACAATTAGAAAACCGATATTTTTTGAACCTTTTACAGAGGTTTTATTGAAATCGATTTTGTATTATTGGATAACTTTCTCTCTATACGACGACTGAGCATTTTAAATGAATCCAAAGAATCCATCTCTATGATACCTGGCAAATGAGTAATACTGGGGATGTAGTTATTCAATACAAAGAATTCTTCTACTCTGGTTTCGATAATAATGTTTTCTCCTTTCAAATCCTCTGATGGTGACTTGTTTATGATTTTAACAGATCCAGACAATATCTTTTCTATCTCTGATGAAAGTGGATATTTTCCTGAATGAAAAGATTCTTCAATTAGTTTACAAAGCTCAGATATCTTCATCTACATTTTTGTAAGTTTAATACTACTATATTTCATGCGTTAATTTGCTGCTGATTATAAACAAAAGTTGATAAATTCAAATTTCGCTGATATATCTCGTTACTTCCAATGTTTAATTGAGTCTGAAAGTTAAAGCGATTATCTCTTTCTATGTTAACTTTGATAGAAACTACTTGATAACTTTCATTTCATTTGATGATTGTGATTATCCTATGCTTTGTGGGGTCTAGCGTTAATGGATCTTTCCAGAATAATTTTTCAAAATGTTTGACTGCGGCACGGAGATAGACCACCTTAAAATTCTAGGTTATTGTTCTACATGTCTAGACCTGATTTGAAAAAAAATAGTCCTATTCGATGAAAATTACTAGGGGACTAACTGATCTATCAAGAATTTCTGTCATATGGGCTCTTGAGGAAGATAATATACAATTCAATGCGACTATCCTGGTTCTTAAAATCTGACAAATACGTCGGTTGGAAATAATTTCTCTGCTGAAAGAGAAAACTTTTTTGGTATAAAATTTATAAAAAAATAAAAGTTATTGTTGACCTAAAGCATTCTTACCGTCGTTAAGGTTCAATGACAAATCAATATTGTTACCAGATGCTGTGCTAGTTCCGTTCTCTGAGAATACTTCACTTGATTGAGCAGAAGATTCTTCCTGAGCCAAACCTTGTGCTGCTTTGTCTGATTTCTTTACTGCAAAGACATCTTGACCGTCTAAACTCACTACTAGAGGTCCTGCAATTAGAAATGCAGCAATAGCAATTACTGCTATAAATAATGGTTTTTTATTTCCTGTAGACATTTAGCAATTATCGATTAACGGAACTTTAGATATTTGACTTTTTGAGCTATACACTGTAAAACTTTTCT
>QCWC01000291.1 GCA_013114705.1 Candidatus Nitrosocosmicus sp.
CTTTATATACTGTATAGTTCTTTCAATCAGGCTTTTTTCAATATTAGAATGAAGGTGGTGATTTAGTTTTAGAAACTTACAAGCCATCGGGTATTATGTGCCTCCATCAGTGGAAACTGGATGTCTTCCATGTTCTTTGACTAAACCAGCAATGAATCTTTCAGCAACAAACATGTTTCTTTCCTTAGAGATAGATAGTGCGAGAATTTCCTTACTTTTTGCATTTATTGCAACCCATAACCATATAAATTCCCATCCCACCTTGATCAAGGTTTCATCCAAAATGAATTCAGAAATCTTTTACTTTTTGTGGATATCTTTAGAGGATAGTATTTTTGTATCCAGTTCCAAATGGTAACATGGTTTCCCTTTATAAAACAAGATAGTCTTTCAGAGGTTCTCCTAAGCGATAGGCCTGAAAAATACAAATACAGGCCCCGATAGACGTATTCCGAAGGCGTTTTATTTCTTGTAAACATATATGGAATAAGACGTCTTCAAGCTATAAGATTTCGTTAAATGAACAGAGCTATAAGATTTCGTTAAATGAACAGAGCCGGGATTTGTATAAGACTATCCAAACAAAATCAGATCTACTTGAAATGGGCATTAAACATGAAAGGCGTTACCAATAGTTTTATTATTTTGCTAGGGTATTTCAGGGATGTTATCCCTAGATAAGCATGAAAAACAATGTTGCGTCAGGAAAAGCCGGCTCAACTGCAACACCGGTAAAATCTGATGGCATACCGGCTCATGAACTACCAACCTCCCGACCGCAAGGTGCTTTAGAACCGGTTGCTTTTTTTGATGATGCCATGCCAACAGGGGTGACAGTATCACATACAGGAAGAATTTTTGTAAATTTTCCAAAATGGGGTGACGACGTCAAGTTTACAGTAGCAGAAATTCGAGATGGCCAAACCATTGCTTATCCTAATCAAGAAATAAACGAAACGGACGAGCAAGATCAGGCGTCAACCTTAGTATCTGTACAATCTGTAGTAGTAGATCCAGCAGATCGTTTATGGATACTTGATACTGGTAGTCCGCTATTTAAGCCAACAGAATTTGGAGGTCCGAAATTGATTTGCATAAATTTAGACACAAATCAAGTAATAAAAAAATTCTCTTTCCTCAAACAGTTGCACTTCCAACTACCTATCTCAATGATATTCGTTTTGATCTCAGAAGAGGAAACGAAGGATTTGCGTTTATCACAGATTCTTCTCAGAAAGGTTCAAATGGACTAATTGTTGTTGATCTTGCAACAGGAGAAAGCTGGCGTCGGTTAAATGACCACGTTTCTACCAAAGCGGAGGACATTCAAACTTTTCTTCCCCTAGTGGAAGGAAGGCCATTTTTGGAACACAAGCCTGATGGAACTATTCAACAATGTGCTAATATGGGTGCAGACGGCATAGCCATAAGTTCGGATGGATCTCGAATATTTTACTGTCCACTTGGAAGCCGTAGTTTATTTAGTGTTGAAACTGATGCATTGGCCAATCGAGACTTTTCCGAAGAAGAGGTGGCAAAAACTGTCCATCATCATGGTGACAGAGGTGGTGCATCAGATGGCCTAGAATCAGACTCTGAAGGGAATATATACTCAACCAATTATGAGCATAATGCAATCCTTCGGCTTAATTACTATAATAAAGTGTGGGAAACGATAGTGTATGACACGCGATTGTTGTGGCCAGATACTCTTTCTCTTGCAACTGATGGATACTTATATGTCACTGCTAATCAGTTACATCGTCAAGCCCGCTATAACAGGGGAAAAGATTTACGTATGAAACCATATACGTTATTTCGAACGCGTGTAAATGCACAACCTGTTTTACTACGCTGATTCATGATATTTATTTTGCAGCAATAGTATGAAAAATTACATGGATAGTTGATTGAAAAAATTAAAAAAATTTTTTATTGTTGATATTGAAACTTTTTACATAGAACCGACCTTTGTAGGTTTCACTTTAAATAGAATTCTTTTTTCGCCCGGAGTGCTAAAGGGATATTTATCTTTGTTTAGATACTTTTTGGCCATTTTATTTATATGCTCATTTGCCAGTTCCCCAGTAATTTGATCGACTACCTCTCCTCTAACAGTGACCATGTGATAGGGGTTATTCTTATCTGCAATTGATATAGCAATTCTGGGATCTCGTGCCACGTTTTTCTGTTTTATTCTCCCGACTGCGGTATTGATAAGAATTTGGTTGTCGTTGTCTATGTCCACCCACGTAGGAGTTATCTGTGGAGATCCGTCTTTCATAATCGTAGCAACGAAAGCAAGATTTTTGTCTTCAAAGAGGTTTCGCAAAGATGCATCAATTTGTTCATTATCTTTTTGACTCATATCTAAATACTGAGAATAATTGTTTTTATACGTTAATATTTTAGCTGAAAAAGGAGTCAATTTAAGAAGGATGAAGGTGGAAAATAGAGATTTCCCCAAGTTCAAAAAAGAAGGATCGTAAGTAGTTTGACTACTTCCAGCAGTAGTATCAGCAGTCGATGTAATAATAGCAAAATGAGGATATGATACCTGATCATATCTGTTTCTTAAGGAATTCCAAATTCAACTGCAAATTTATATAAAATTAACTTTAGCCTAACTAAAACTAAAAGTAGCTCCTCCCCATTAAATTATTTATTGCCCAAATCTTGTCTCCATATGCTTTCATAATATTTTTAGAGAAATACAATCCTATTCCTGTTATACTACAGGATTTTGAATCAAATTTGGCAAAATCCTTGGAAGGATTTCAGAATCTATTCCTCTACCATAGTCTAAAATAGGAACAACAATAGATGAGTTATTCCTTTTGGATCGACTCGCACCTCTAATCAATTCCTTCTGCTCAATACATCTGAATACACAAGATACCTTATCTGATCGAAACTTTATAGTATTTTAAATTAGACTACTTATTATATGCCCTAATTTTTACACTATCTGCATTTATTGCATAATTTGTGTTGCCCAAGTTATTATAATACTCAAAGCACAGGGTATTTGCAGATTTTTTAATATTATTTTTGAACTACCGTACCACATACAGGATTAGTTGATTGATACTAAATTGTGTTATTTTGAGAGTATGAAATTTGCAGTCAATTCGAGTTGCATCTAAAATTTTTTCGATCAAAATTTGTGGTTTTGTCTCTAAGATGTGCAGCTAAACCGATGATAGTATCTAGCAGAGTTCGTAGATCATTCACAACAAAGTCTACAAAATCCTGGTACATTATTTTGTGTAGCTTC
>QCWC01000292.1 GCA_013114705.1 Candidatus Nitrosocosmicus sp.
CTCTTCCTTGCAAAGCATCATCGGAACCTTTGCCTTCTATAAAGTCCTCCTGTAATGTGCCTATTATAATATCACTTCGAGATGTACCTTCACATAACGGCGCCTTCACCTCTTGATTAAAGGTACAGTAAATTATCTTTTCACGAGAATCTCCCTGATTTATGGGCCCAGCATATCTTTCCCCGTCACCATCACCGCCAGCATATACCATCCAATTATGATTCAGAAAAACACTTGAAAATAACAAGGCAATTAAAATATTCATCAACATAAAAACATTTGAAAATAATTTCATCATAATATTCTCTCTATATTATTACTTATAAAGGATTGATAAATAAATTATGAGAAACATTTCGCTACCATTTTTAATAATTGCTTCGTGTGATACTTTGTTATACGATCAGTCATCAAAAACCCTTATGTTGATTTAATACCATTCAAAATCAATTGATTAATTTGCACCCATACTTTTTTATTATAAGTTTCAGGAATACCTAAGATTCTTCCAATTGTTAGTCCATCGAATAATGACAAAACTCCGGCAGCGATTAACTCCAGGTTTACATCCTCTTTAAACCATCCTTTTTTAATCTGAAGTTGCATATGATCATAAGTTATTTTATATAATTTCTTTCTGTGATCTCTCAAGATCTTTTGAAGTTTAGGATTCCTTGAAGACTCTGCTATGGCTTCAAAAAAAACTTTTTCACTGCCTTCTCTTTGTATTTTTCGAAATTCATCGTAGAATCGTTCAGTATTAGATAGTATATCCTCTCTATTTTTTATGAAGGTATTAGTAAGTTGTAAGTTAAGTAAATTCAAACTATCTTCAGCAATAGCCTGAAATAAATCTTCCTTGCTGCTAAAATAGTTATACAAAGTTCCTTTGCTTAATTCGGATTCATTAACTATGTCATCCATTCGTGTCTTATCAAATCCATATTTTGAAAAACATTTTATTGCTGAGCGTATTATCTGGCTCTTTTTTTCTTTTTTGTATTCAGTGGTAACTCTTGGACACAAATCTATCCACTTTTACTATATCATGGCGATGTTTTAAACTCTTGCGATAATACATTGGGAAGATCAAATTTACTAACAAAATAGTCCGATATTACATTTAAAAAAAATAACTCCGTGTTTCTAAATATCTTAACCTATTTATACAGTTCTGATATTTAAATGTGTCCGACTGGTCAGTTTACTTTATTAAGGAGATTGATTGATACTGTTGTATTAGAGATCCAATGAATATCAGCAGGGCTCAGCATAATCAAAATAACCCAAATCAATCAAGAGATGAAGATCATTTGGTTAATTTGAATTTGAAACCTTCTTATAGTAATCATCAAACTCGTGTTAGCCAAAAAGATTTACAACACAATATGGTAGAAGGCAACAATATTGGTATGGTTGATTCTACACATTATCAGAACGCTAAGCAAATTAATAGGACTAAGATTGCAATGGAAGTGAGAAATCTTCATAAAGTTTATCAATCAGAGGCTGGAAAGGCTGTAGTATTAGAGGGGATTAATTTTATCATAAAAAAAGGCGAATTCGTTTCAATTGTGGGGCCCTCAGGAAGCGGAAAATCTACGCTATTAAATATTATGGGTGCACTAGATACTCCGTCCTCGGGTAAAGTTTTTATCAATTACGTGGACATATTCGCATTATCTAAATCACAAATTGCAGACATGAGAAATAAGTTAATAGGGTATATTTTTCAGTCCTATAATCTGATAAACAGAACAACCGTTCAAAAAAATGTTGAAATTCCTGCAATTATCTCGGGTATGGGCAATAAACAAAGAAAATCACGTGCTTTAAAACTATTGGACTTGCTAGGAATTAAAGATAAATCGAATTACAAACCAACTAATCTTAGCGGTGGACAACAACAGCGAGTTGCAATTGCAAGATCACTGATGAATAATCCCGCGATTATTCTGGCTGATGAGGCAACGGGTAATCTAGATACTAAAACGGGTGAAGAAGTTTTTGAGCTTCTTAGAATGTTGACTAAAAAATATAATCGGACTATTGTTTTTGTAACGCATAATCCCGAACTTGCAGCAAGAACTGACAGGACAATATTTATCAAAGACGGAAAAGTTGAAAAAGAGTCAATTAACGAAAAATTTGCATTAGCAAAGTGATCAAATTCCAAAATTTTGTGAGATAAAATAAATGGACACTAAAGAATTATTACATGAGAAGAAAACTCTATGGGCTTTTGCTTTGATTTTATTGATCTTATTTACTAGTTTACCACTTTATTCTAATTATTTTGTACATGGTCAATTCCTGTCTACTTCGGATATTCGAAATCCTTTGTTTCTTGATTCTTACTGGACCGATACTCCTTCCACAAATTCATCACCCATGGATTTAACCAAACCTAATAGAATAGAAGTGGGGCCAGGCGAGGGACCTTCCACCCTTGCGGTCATTATTGTAAACACGGGTAGAACGGATATTACTGGACTAAAAGGATATCTTGCCCTTCCAAACGAATTTAGATCTATTCCGGGCCAAAATGGTGTAAATACTACCAAAGTTTCTATAGCTAGTTATAATGCTATAGTTAAACCAGGAGAGAGTTTCCCATTGTATTTTTCTGTCGATGTGCTAAGAAATGCTACGGTAGGACCATATGTGTCTAACTTAGAGATAGTTTATTCAAAAGTTCAAGAAGTTGGACAAGTCTCAACCACCTTGGCAATTCGCGGTAGAATAACAGGTCAACTAATGTTGCATGATAGTGCTCTTACTCAAAGTATGACCACAGGTACGTTAGCCAATGCAACTATTGCCATAAAGAAAAAAGGTT
>QCWC01000293.1 GCA_013114705.1 Candidatus Nitrosocosmicus sp.
GATTTTTTTGATAGCAATCCTGTACAAATTGTTTGTATATTTGACCTATTACAGGAGGACTGTCATTTAACCATGTTTCTGTAGCAACAAATTCTAGTATTGATTCAATATCTCTCAATCGTCCTTCAAAAAAGAAGTGAGGATATTTATGAAGATAATCTATAGGACTTCGTAACAGAAATGCACTATTAATAAATGAACCAGGCACATTGCCAAAAGCGTCAACAATTGAATCTACATTTATACTTCTTGTCCATGTACTTAAAAGATTATTATCAATACTAAAATCGCCTGGAGTTGCAAAAGCTATTACATTTTTTATCTTTTCTGGATGTAGAGCAGCGAGCATGAGTGCTAAATCGCCTCCCCAACAATAACCAAAAAGCGATACTTTATCAGAACCAGTATGCTCTCTTATATAATCTACAGTTTTAGCAAGATAGTTATTCACATAATAACCAATAGTCAATTCCTTATCATAATCACTTGGAGTACCCCAATTCGTTGCAAATATTTCAAAGCCCTGTCTTTGCAAATTTTGTACAACGCTTGAATTAGGTAATAGGTCAAGTATATAATGTCTGTTTATAAATGAATAGATTATCAGCAATGGAGTGGTATTAGAAATTTCAGAAGATTTCTCTTCCTCATCTGTTTTTTCTTTTTTTGTTATTTTCTCCACATTGTTTTGGGAACTATAACTTTTTTCTTCTCCTTGTTGAGACACATCATAATGGATCAATGAATAGGTATTACCAAGATTAACCTTGTGAGAAGGTGTTCTACCCAGTGCATCTCTTAATGGTTCAATAAACACATTATTCCAAAAGGAGTTTAAATAAGATATATTCTGATAAAGATATCCAGTTCCTGTAATATTTATTAAATTGCAAAAGGATTCAACAAATTCTGAAAGAGAGTCTATAAATGTTTTTTCTCTAAAGTTTGTGTCAAATTTATCACGTATTTTAGATAAAGAGATTTTTTCAATCTTTCTGTATAATTCCTGCTGTTGATCGTAATTGCAAAATGCTTCATGTTTGATTTCATTTCTTATCTCTTTGATCTCATCTCTTGCATCAGTAAATGGTGCGGAAATAGCATCAATAAATGCACTATTCAATCTGGAATAAAATTCAATTGAAGATGCGTAAGCATCAATAAATGCGTCTACAAAATTAGTAGACATCGGACGATAATTATGATTCTTATAATTATCATTTTTTTTAATATTATTTGTGATGTCAACATTATATGAATTCATATCGTTTTTTTCAAGATACAGATAATTAAATATTCTTGTATTAACTACAACAGAATTGAATTTTAGTTATTAGTATATCATTAATAAGACTCCACCATGACTCCGTTAACTTGTCCTATGGCCGTGGACATCCTATCTCTAATGCGATCAAATTCACAAGAAATAGAACATCCACTATTGTGGTGCTGTATTCTTTGTATCTATGTTTTTGGGGTTTAAGTTTACGCAATACCAGTAAAGCGTTATCTATTTTCACAGATAAGAAAAGAAGTTACGTGTCCGTCTGGAACTGGATACAGAGAGTTGGTTCTGACCCGATCTATAGACGTAAAAGAATATCTGCATTTATTTTGGATGAGACAGGAATTCAGATATGGTGGAAACATTACTTTCTGTGGATTGCTACCAAACCGGTACATCATTCCATCTTGGGAAACTTTTATCTAAAGATCTGAGAGTAGAAATATGCTTGTTGCAAGCCAATTTATTGAATAATTGATAATCAAATAAGGAAAATATCCTGCTACTCTGATAGAGGTACGTGATAAGCAGAGACCCTTCAGTACATTGGGATTCAAACATTATTTGCACTCTGAGAAAAGTATTGTAGAAAAAGTTAATCAATATTTTAAGGCCAGGATTGTGAATTTCAATTATTACTATCAATGTACTGGAAAATCAAATTGTGATCTGAAACACACCTATAAGTGGATATCATTTTTCATATTGATGTATAACGATATCAAAAATCATAGATTCAAAATAGAATTTGGAGGTGAAGAAATCATCTTAACTTAACAGAGCCGTAAATTGAGTGTATTGGAAATTAAAACATCATGATGGTAAAAGTTTTTGAATATATTTTAAAGTTACAAGTAAAAAACTTAACCTGTATAACATAAGCGAATATGTTATTCCATTCGCAACGTCTTTTATAACCTAAATTGGATTAATGTTCAATAAAAAAAATGAAATTGTTTTTCTGGAAAATAAAAATGTGATTATACGGGAGGTGGAAGAACTATTCCATATACTTGCTCTATACATTCTGCGATTGCATCTAAATCTTGTTGTGATATAAGTGCGTTATTACCAGCAAAATACAACAGACCAATTATGTCAGAAAGACCTTCATTACCCCCTTCATTTATTATGAATTCTACAAATTCACAAAATTCTGCAATAGAAGTAATTTCACCACTCGTTGCATCAGCCAACGCTAGTTCAAATGCGGAAATTTGTTCTGCATCCAAATTATCTGTAAAACAGCCTTCACATGTTTGTGTGTCTGTTTGTGATTGTTGTGATTGTGTACCATTATTGATAACATTTAGACTGTTGTTAATTTCATTTTCATTTTCACATTCAGTATCATTTTTACACTTGTTTTCCTGTTCGATATCTGCTTCAATTTCTGCCTCATTTTCTGTACCTGTCTGATTAAGTGCAAATATCTGGTTTGTCGAATACATTCCGCTTCCAAGCAATACGGAAGATAGGAAAAGCATTCCAAATATTGAAAAAATGTTTAGTTTGGACATTTCTAACTAAAAGAAAGATAAAAAATATATA
>QCWC01000294.1 GCA_013114705.1 Candidatus Nitrosocosmicus sp.
ACTTCTGTAGGATGCCAAACAGACGTTTCCAACAAATTAGCATGTTCGATAGTTATCTCAGTATTTCCCCATGGATAGAGCGTTTTTACCTTAGTTGAATCATCCCAAGAGGAGGTTTTTTCCCACTCTGCTTCTGTCGGCAATCTTTTCTTAGCCCATTTACAATAGGCATCTGCCTCGTAGTAACTTATATTTGTGATAGGTTCATTTTCTCTGATTTCATTTACACCTCTAAAATCCTTTTTTATCCATTTATTCTTATATTTGTCAAAACTCCAGTATAATGGCGAATTCCAGTCCTCTCTTGTTACCAGATCCCATCCATCGGCTAACCAGTAGCGATAGTTTTGATATCCTCCCGATTCAATAAATTCCATAAATTCTCCATTCGTTACCAGAGAATTGTCAATTTTGAAATCGTTTAGATAGACTTTATGCGGAGGGAGTTCGTTATCATAACAAAATTCACTTCCTTTAAATCCCAGCTCAAAAATCCCTCCTTGAATAAAAATCATATCTTTTTGCACTTTTTCTAACACTGTTATAGAGGATCTGGTTTTAGGAAAATAATTATCGTTTTCATGGACGAAACGACTGAAGTAATACTGAAAGTCATATACCATTAACTCTTGGTGTTGCCTTTCGTGATTAATTGCAGTTTGTATATCCCAGATCAAACCAGAAGGATTGTCCACTAAATTAGAATTATTCCCTTTCAAAAAATCCAAGAATAGTTTCTCTATCTCTTTTCTGTACTTAATAGTTTGCAAAACTGTAGGGCGTGGATATTTTCCCCGATCGCTTTTCTTTAAAATAGAGCCATATTTTTGATAATAGGAATTCAGATATGAAAGATCATATTCACCCTTTAATGATAAGGATAATTTACAGTATTTCTCCAGTATCTTATGAAAAAACCAAGTTACATGCGCAATATGCCAATTTGGAGGACTCCCAAAGTCACTGGATTGAATAACTGCATCTTCTATGCACAAAGGAGAAAATAGCTCCATCGTCTTATTTCTGACCTCGATGAAATCCTTACATAAACCTTCCAACTGCAACGAGATTTGCATTTATTTTATGATATATAAAAAAGTATTTTAATATACTTTGAATTCTAGGACTCCAAAATATCAAAGTTGAAATATCCAATGATATTATAATAAAGTACTGATATAGATTGGAAAACAGTGAATCACAACCATCAGGAATAGAGCAAATATCACAAGGCGACAATGGTCAAAGAAGATTTTCTAACAGAAGAAATGAGAATGGAGGAGGTAATAATAATGGAGGCGGAAGCTACAATAGATTTTTTAAGCCATCTCCAGTGAATGCAGGAGAAGAACATGAAATCGATATAGAATCGATGAGTAAAAGAGGAGATGCAGGTGTAGGAAGGATTCAAGGATTAGTTATTTTTGTTCCGAATACAAAGGTAGGAGACAAGGTGAAAGTTAAGATCACTCGAGTCGGAAGAGGTTATGCTACGGCAGATTTGGTAGAAGCTAAGACAGAAGAATAACTTAAAAAAACTTTTATAGTTTTTTCAAAAATTTTCTCAATTATTTACGTTCAAATGAGTTATCATTCAACTCATATAATGCAGTTACCAAGAAAGGTAATCATAGGCAACAATGTTATACAAAATTGTGGGACACTCATCAAAGAATCTAACTCGAATGCCAAGAAGATAGCTATCATAACAGGTCCAAATGTCAAAACAAAAGTAGCAAGCTCCTTAGAGTCTAGTTTAATTAGTTGCAATCTAGAATATGAATGGATTATTGCCCAAGAGGCATCATTTCAGTTGGCAGATAAGATTACAAATTCACTAAAAAAGGAAAGAGTATCGATCATAATTGGTTTAGGTGGAGGAAGATGTATCGACTTGGGCAAGCTTATTGCAAGTCGATTGCAGATTGCATTCATAAGTATACCCACTTCTGCATCTCATGACGGGATATCTAGTCCTTTTGTTTCTTTAAAAGGGAACAAACGACCTTATTCGATAATGACTGAAACTCCATCAGAGATTATTTGTGATTTAGAAGTCATATCAAATGCCCCTTACAGGCTACTTGTTAGTGGCTGTGGTGACTTGATCGCAAAGACTACTGCCGTAAGGGACTGGGAATTAGCTAGAGATTTTAATAATGAATATTTCGGTGAGTATGCCGCTAAGTTAGCATATTTAGGGTCAAGAATGATAATAGACATTTCGAAGGAGATAAGTGGATCAAAGATATCTAGCCAAGTTACAAGGACGATTGTTGAGGGGCTAATCAGCTCGGGCGTTGCAGCTGGGATTGCAGGTAGCAGCAGACCCTGTTCAGGATCTGAACACTTATTGAGTCATGCGCTTGAATTTATCACAAAAAATAATTGCGGCTTACATGGTGAAAGAGTTGGTCTGAGTACAATTATAATGGCTAGATTGCATGGATTGAACTGGGCGGAAATAAAAGATGCGCTGCAGAGATTGGGTGGACCCGTAACTGCTAGGGAAATTAGCGTGGATAAAGATCAACTGATTGAAGCAATGGATCTGGCAAGGAAAATTCGACCTGAACGTTTTACTATATTAAATAGGGTCGAACTTAGCAAGGATCAATGTCAGAACATTTTATCTGAGACAGGAATTTTGGACTAGAAATAAGAAACGGGAAAAACTTCCCATTAGTATTATTGTTTTTCTATTTCAGAATTTTCAGCTTCTGTACCTTTGGTATTTTTACCTTCACTTTTACTCTTCGTCTTGGAGGTCTCCGTATCCGCAGATTCAGGAGCTGGGTCGGTATTTGTATTTGCTTCAGTTTTATCAGCCGT
>QCWC01000028.1 GCA_013114705.1 Candidatus Nitrosocosmicus sp.
TTAGACCTTAGTCCAAGCGTCTGAGTTACTCCTGACTTCTTTTCCCCCCCCCTCCGCCAAAAGCCTACATTTAGGTATCTAGTTAAGAAAGATTGTGTCAAACTCAACACTTCAGGTTTTCGCTTTTGGTATTCATAAAATCTCTTTACTGTTAGGAAAATTTCAATGCTTTTATCCTGCGTTCAATGAATTCCATAGTAATTGAATACGTGGCACAAAGAAGTGACCGTATTCCACACGTTGTATTTCGATTGGATATCTAAATTCAAATTCCAGTTTCCTGCTCTTTCATCTATTTTCAGGTCAACAAAAATTTTATCTTTAATCGAGCTATATTTAGAAACTACAGTATGATGAGGATGTCTCAATATTTTAGAGATCACCCAGTGGAATTGCCCGAGTGTTCTTTTTATTTTTGTTGACAGATAATCATATACCGAACAATTTTATAAGGAACTCGGATTCAAATTTTGGTGAGGGTCCGTAGCTCAGCATGGATAGAGCGCCTGCCTTCTATCGTAATTTCAAGTCTGGAAGAAAGCCGGAAGTCGAGGGATCGAAGCCCTTCGGGCCCGTATTCCATTGTTTTGTCAAAAGAGAATAAGTTTTTGTTGTTATTGTAAAGTCAGAATATGGTCATGCACAAAAAACTCCGTCTACGTATGGATATTCTCACACTAACATGATCATAATATTTCATTTGAGGTAGATTAAGGAGATTTTCTTTGTATTGAATGGAACATTAGTTGGTTATTTTTCGACTATGCCTTGCTGAATTTGAGATTCCGATGTTTGCCCCGATGCAATTTAATTCAAAATTTTTGAAAGTCTACTAACGTAAAACTGAAATAATTGCATCTTTTTGTTACAGAGGTAATTTTCAAAATGAATTCAAAAATCAATCGAATTCGCAAACAAGACATTATGAGGTATGGCAGAATTTGTTATCCAGAATTTCTGAAACTTAAAGGGTCAACGTTGATATGTTTTACAGAATGACAAATTAAGCTAGATGTATATTAAACAAATAATGTTTCTATTATTTGATAAAGTAAAGATGAATAATTTCGACAATTATTGGATAGGGTGATGCCAAGCAGATAATGAGTGTCAAAATAAATTTGCATGATGTATTAGTTGATGGTAACATAAATCTTAATTTGGTTCATGACATGTTTGAGCCAAAGGAACATGGATATTCAAAAAACATGAAACTAACACGCTGGAGCTAATGGACTGATCAAAAGAACCTCATGAACAAAATACTGACTCAATCAATCTGTATGGCAAATTATACAAGTATTAAATATATTATTAAAATGGTAAAAAAGTGTCTTCATATAATCATCACCAGAGTATTTCCATTCACAACGCCGGAACATATGAAATCAAGAATTAACCCCTCATCAGCAATGGTTCTCATACAATTATGATTGTAAATAAAAAAACATTAATGTCGCGTCAAAAACATAACTACAGCCTCACTTTGACAATTTATTTGAACTATGAAAATCGGATATCCCTGTATTAATCAGTCTATCGGCAAAAAGTCGATTTCGACATTAAGGTTGCGGTCGTATTCAGAAGCCAAAGTTAAAGAATGTATCGAATACAACTTGAATTGTCTACATGAAATTCTCTGCTACAATGTCGATCATGGGCTTTATTTTTTCAGGATAAGCTCAGATATTATTCCTTTCGCGTCTCACCCGATTTTTCAATTTCAATGGAAAGATATCTTTTCAAAACAGCTTAATCAGTTAGGGCATCTAATCAAGGAAAACGACATTAGGATTACGATGCATCCAGATCAATTTGTCTTAATTAATTCACCAAATCCTTCGATAATTGATAATAGTATAAAGGAATTAGATTATCAATCGGGTTTTTTGGATGAACTTGGTTTGGGGAGTACAGCAAAAATTCAGATTCATGTTGGTGGTGTTTACCAAAACAAAGAAGAATCAATCAAAAGATTCATTAAAACGTATACGACCTCACTTTCCAACAAGATTAAGTCGAGATTGGTCATCGAAAACGATGACTTTCGGTTTGATTTAAGGGATTGCTTAAGAATTAACAAGGAAATCGGCATTCCAGTAATTTTTGATACTTTACATAACGAATGTTTAGGTCAAAATCAGGTCGGTGATGCTATTAAATTAGCCGCCCAAACCTGGAATAGAGAAGATGGAATCTTAATGGTAGACTACAGTCATCAAGAACCAAATTCTAGAAAGGGTAAGCATTCTAACACTCTGAACCATGACTTGTTTGAGAAATTTATTTCCAATACAAAAGGTTTGGATTTTGATATAATGCTGGAGATAAAAGATAAAGAGAAGAGCGCCACCCAAGCAAGATTATTGCTTGACCGAATAAAGACCAAACATAATTGATTTATTTTAATCACAAAATCATAAGAAAATTACTTTGAATACGCGCGAGGTTGTTTGTCATCTCGAAAATCAATTATGATGGAAGTTAGGACCTACTCTTGAGCTGTTTTAGTAAAGCCAATATATTGATCCTATTTGTACTTTAGTGTCTCATAGCCTACAATCCTTTTTCTTTCTATCCTTTCTGACCCAAATAAGTAATGTTGGTATCTTCTGCTTTTTAGGATGTATTCAGTAGTGCGTAATTTATCATCATTATAAAGAGTTATCCCCTCAATCTCTGATGTGTATTTAGCGGTTGTAAAATTTCTACTTGTGTTACGGACATCAATTAAATTACTATGAATTGAGGAGTAACGAAGTCTCCCCGGTTTATAAAATAATCTCTCATTATACCTTTCAACCGTAACGTCCTGTCTTTCAAATTGTTGGTCAAACATTTTGATACCATAAACCTCTGGAGATGAATCCAAACCGATTTCGGAATATTCCTTTTGAAATATTATTTTTTCTAGATTATTTCTAAAGATATTGCCATCAAATCTAGCATATTCATCAGAATCTATTACTATTAAGAAATCTAATC
The DNA here is from genome assembly GCA_013114705.1 of Candidatus Nitrosocosmicus sp. GTDB lineage: Archaea > Thermoproteota > Nitrososphaeria > Nitrososphaerales > Nitrososphaeraceae > Nitrosocosmicus. The sequence continues at coordinate 2,986 of QCWC01000028.1, forward strand.
CATAGGAATGTGCAATTTCTAAATACTTGTTTCTTTTCTCTATTTCTGTAAGATTAGGAAAACAATAATATTTTGCATTAGGAAAGGATTCAACTACTTCCTTTGAGCCATCAATACTAATATCATAAAATTCGTCAAAATCCTTAAACCTGCCATCTATCGCAATTATTAGATCAACATATGGCGCCACAGAATTTAAACATCTTTGCAATCCTCTTGCATCATCAAAAAATACAGTTCCTGCCCCCACTCTCATTAGTCTAAAGTAAATTGATACATCTAATATTGATAACTAATCAACACAGTAAAATAGGAACTAAATGAGTCAATTTCTTAACTGAATCCAATTATTATTGAACATTTGAATAGGTGACTATAGCATTTTAAAGGTCATTTTGATTTAAAGAGGTGAACTGAACGCACACTCAAATTTATGACAAAGAGAAAGATCGCCCAAGCAGAGAGCGAAGCAATCATAGATGCTTGGTAGGGCTCCACTAATTCAAAAGACAGTAATTCATAATGTATCAAGACCTTTGAAACAGAAAATACAATTTCTGAAATAGTAAAAGCTGTTATTAATTTCTTTATGTCACTTTTTATTACATTAAAATCCTTTTCTCCTGTTATGGGATCAAAATATCTAGGTTTATTATCAGAATAAAAGAGAAAGCCAAAAACCGGTAAATAAATACAATATTCAATAGCGAGGGTGACAATTGAGTTTGAAAAGCTGTTACTGTCCAAATACGAATAAAATTGGGTAAAAGCCGCCCCGCCAAAAAAAGCAAAAATTCCAGAAATTATTATATTTTTATTAAATAATATATAATCTCTATATTTTTGATAGAATTTTTTGACAGTCAAATGACTTTTACCTGAACTCACTGAGAGAAGTTATTTTCGAATTATTAAGTTTAAGTCTTTTATTGTTTATTGCAGACGTTTAACAAACGTATCAGAAAGCTAAACTATAGTGGTTTCAATAGTGGTAACAAAGCAATCTAGGAAATCGAAAATATTTTCAAAGTATATATTAATGCCCATTCGATGACTGTATTTTATTGACTTAGGAGCAAATGTGATCAGAGGTAGGAGTTTTATTTAATAATCGAACAAAATTGATATACGGGCGATCTACTAGTATTAAAGATTTCCTTGAATGCACACTCTGCGGACAACAATGACCATGATTTTAAGGACAAGGTTGATCCTGCGGTTGGACCCAACGTAATAGAAGAATCGGATTTCATTTCGGTTGAAAAAGGTAGACAGAAAAAGAAGAGTTCTGTAAGAAGCAGAGTCAAAATAGAGGAGATCTCTAACACTATTTTATTTATAGCCGTTTTTATAGGTATTTGGCAAATAGCTTATTTAAGTGGATTTTGGCCCAAGGTATCGTTACCTTCACCCATAATGGTGGCAGAATCATTCTATGGTCTTATTCAAGACAATACATTGTTAGTAAGTATTGGAATTACACTGTATAGACTATTGATTGGATTTGCAGCATCTATTGCCATTGGTGTTGGTGTAGGACTTGCAATGGTAAAGTTTACTGGGTTTGGTAAAACAATGAGCTCATTCGCAATAGGACTGCAGTCATTTCCTAGTGTTGCTTGGGTACCTTTTGCCATACTGCTTATTGGTCTAAATGACATAGGAATTTTATTTGTAGTTATTATGAGTTCCGTATTTTCAGTCATGATGTCAGCATATAGCGGCATAAGAAATATACCCCCCATTTATCTAAAGGCCGCACGAAACATGGGAGCCAAGGGTTTTTCTTTATTTAGGTATTTGATGATCCCAGCAGCCACACCCGCATTGATAATAGGGATCAAACAAGCTTGGTCTTTTGCATGGCACGCTCTCGTGGGAGCTGAAATCCTAATGGCCGCGTCTATAGGAATAGGACACATATTATTGATAGGAAGGGAATTTCAACTAATGGATCAGATAATCGCATCCATGATCACCATTTTTGCTTTAGGAATGATATTCGATAAGGTAATATTTGCTAAATTAGAAGATAAGGTCAGAGAAAAGTGGGGTTTGAGACAGGAGCAGGATATAGAGAACAAATAAGTTGACTGATTGGGCACCCGTCGAATCAAGCTCTACGTTGAAAACTATTGAAAATGTTTATCTGGGGATCTGATTATGCAAAATTTTCATGCATTTAGCATATTTTGCCTATTTCAAATTACTAATAGATAGCAGGCGGGCTAGGTTAAATATTCCATGGATTCTAAAGTAAAATTAGGTATTTCTTTTGCTATAATTCTTGCAGTAATAATATCATCAAATTCTAGTATTAATTGGTCAGTCTTTTCTGGTCTAAACTCCAATACAGACTCTCTGACTGGACAAGTCGGTAATTCGAAATCAAATTCCTTAAATCTAGGATATTTTCCTAATGTTAATCACGCTCAAGCAATTATAGGAATCGGAACAGGAAATTTTAGCACTGCAATGAATAACTTTGACGAAAACGGTAATTTCACCATAAACCCTCGCGTTTTTAATTCTAACCCTTCGGTTGTAGATGCCTTATATTCAGGACAGGTAGATGTGGCTTATGTAGGACCTAATTCTATAATCGATGGATTAATTCTATCTGGTCCAGAAGAATTACGAATTATTTCCGGCGTATCAAGCGGTGGTGCTTCGTTCGTTGTAAGAAACGACTCGGGGATAGATTCAGTCAGTGATTTAGGCGGGAAAAAGTTTGCTTCACCACAATTAGGTAACACTCAGGATGTAGCATTAAGAAAATACTTGGTTGATAATGGTTTTAACACGGTTGAAAATGGAGGAGATGTTACTGTAATAGCGCTAAAACCTGGTGATATAATATCACAATTTCAAAGTAAGAGTATAGATGGTGCCTGGGTTCCCGAGCCCATAACAACTATCCTAAAACAACAATCAAATGGAAAAATTCTTGTAGATGAAAGAGATTTGTGGCCTAATGGTAAATTTGTTACTGGCAACATCATCGTCAGGACAGACTATTTAAGAGATAACCCTGATGTAATCAAAAGATTGCTTCAAGCACATGTAGACGAAACATTATGGATTAATGAAAAATTACTTCAATCTAATGATACCAATGCTAATGAGAGTCAGGTGATTACTCTCACGTCAGCCTTCAATCAAGGTTTAAAAAATTTGACTGATAAGACTTTTCCAGAGATTCAATTAGATGAAGCTTTGTCAAGAATTGAATTCACCACTGACCCTCTTTCAGATTCTCTCTTAAAAATTGCCGATAACACATACAAATTTGGTTACATTAAGAAAGGGGCAAATTGGGATGAAGATCTACGAAAGTTATATGATTTCACTTTATTAAATGAGGTGTTAAGTGAAAAAGGATTGCAAACCATAAAAAGCTAATTTTTTAAGATCTGTATAATTTTTTGCTAATTATCAATAATCTGCAAAACCTCTGAATGCCCTTTTGTAACACCTTGTACTAGTCATTTTAGCGAGGTTCAAATTATTTATACATAGTATGACCTGAATGAACTAATAAAAGAAGGATCCGAAATTTTTTTTAAAATCATCTGACTTCAGTGGCAGTGAACGTTTGAATAATTTTCGCCCATTACATTTTATGTGCCTAAATTACATAGTTTCATGAAAAATTGCACATTGAAAATGAATAATAAATAACTTGATGACAATGGTAAGCAATGAATCTAAAATTTAAAGAATCACTTTTCAAAGGTTCTAGAGATCATCAACATAAAAGAAGATCTCTTTCAGTTGCAATTGTAATGGTTATAACTGCAGTAGCATTAATTTCTGCACCTATTTCCGTAGCAAGTGCACAAACTGCAGCAAATTCTCAAAAGACACTTAGAATAGGATATTTTCCAAATATTACTCATTCACAAGCAGTGATTGGCCTAAATAATGGCGATTTTCAAAAAACTTTAGGAGATAATGTGAGTGTTGAAACCGTTAGATTTAACGCAGGTCCATCTGCCATTGAGTCGTTGCTAGCAGATAGAATAGATGTAACCTATATAGGCCCCAATCCAGCAATTAATGGATATTTACTATCAAATGGAGAAGACATTAGAGTAATATCAGGAGCTTCAAGCGGTGGTGCTTCGTTCGTTGTAAGAAACGACTCGGGGATAGATTCAGTCAGTGATTTAGGCGGGAAAAAGTTTGCTTCACCACAATTAGGTAACACTCAGGATGTAGCATTAAGAAAATACTTGGTTGATAATGGCTTTAACACGGTTGACAAAGGCGGGAATGTAACAGTTCTTCCAATAACAAACGCTGATATTCTAACAGTTTTCCTTAAGGGAGAAATTGATGGTGCGTGGGTACCTGAACCATGGGCAACTAGGTTGGTACAGGAAGCTGATGGTAAAGTATTGCTAGATGAAAGAGATTTGTGGCCTAATGGTAAATTTGTTACTGGCAACATCATCGTCAGGACAGATTATTTAAGAGATAATCCTGATGTAATCAAAAGATTGCTTCAGGCACATGTAGACGAAACATTGTGGATAAACAACAATATGGCTGATGCCGTTAAGGAGTTTAACACTCAACTCGATAGAATAACAGGTCAAAAAATTGATCCACAAGTACTTAGTAATGCATATACAAATTTGGAAATAACTTATGATCCACTAAAACTAACACTGTACAAGAGTGCCAATGATGCATATGACCTTGGGTTTATTGAAAAAGGTAAGGAAAGACCAAACCTATCAGGAATTTACGACACAAAGTTACTAGATGAAGTGCTTGCTGAGAAAGGGCTCCCACCGCTTGATGGGGAAGATGGAGGTGCTACCTCTACCAATGCAACCTCTAGAGGAGATGCTGTAGCAGACATAGTGGCATAGTGATTTTTTTCTATCTTTTTTCTGGCAATATTCTAAATGATTTTCTTCGCGATAATTAAGGCCCAGTTTGAATACTAACAATATTAATTTAAGTTTGTATTATAGGTTTCAACTTCGACTGTCATGACCAAATCCAGAGAAAGAAGGAGCGTTATTTAGATTAAAGGTGTCTGTAGTTTGATATCTTCTAATTCTTCAATATCTGTTGAATTTTGAGACTCAGCTGCTAATGTAGAATTTTGTAAGAAGTCGTCATCCGTATTGGCCGTATCGGAAGGACTATCTTGATCTTTTGAGTCGTCGTCGGTATTGGCTGTATTAGAAGGACTATCTTGATGCTCTGAGCTTTGGCTTTTATCGTCACTATTTATTTCCTCCAATGTTTTATCGAAATTTCGGCTCAGTGAACTAAATACGCCTTCATTATTTTGATCAGTTACTTCATAGGACAAAACGAGAAAGTTGTCAGACACCGAAAATATTAATAGTAATCCAATAGAGGCTGTAAATAAGATTGTTGGAAATCCTTGTAGTACCAATTATACTTGACTTTTATATATAAAGGAATTTGAGATATATTTGTTAAGGAAATTTTATTAGTAAAATTCTTACATAATTATTTCCTGGAACAAATCAAATCATACCAAAAAATTATAATTGATAAAATAATAGTCAGAGTGTGAGGTTGTTTTTCGCTGTATCCGTAGCACTTATTCTATTGACCTTAATAAACTCATTATCGAGCACTGATTTTTTCATCTTTATCGAGGGTAGCCTCTTACCAAAAATTTTTCACAACGATCACGAAGATTTTTTTGGTTTTTCATTTAGCACTGTTGAAGGACAAGAAACCGAACGAAAATTTATTTCCGGTTTTAGTACGGGAAGTTATCCAGTAGGGATTACATTTAATCCATTTACGAATAAGATCTATGTTGCAAATCAGTATTCCAATACTGTTTCGGTCTTTGACGCAAAGACAGACAAGTTAATCAAGACTATTCCTACGGGTATTTTTCCATATAGTGTTGATATAAATCAGTTTAACAATAGAATTTATGTAACAAATAGAGGTTCTGAAGATATAACTGTAATTGATGGTTCCACGGACTCGGTAATCGACAACATCACAGTTGGAAGATCCCCAGTTCAGGTTTCAGTTGATCCGTCAAGCAGCTGGGTATATGTTACTAACATCGATTCGAATTCTATTTCAGTAATTGATGGAATTACAAATGAAGTAATTAGGACAATAAATGGGATAAATGCCCCCTATGGAATTGCAGTTAATCCGATATCAAATAAGATATACGTTTCAAACATTGCTAATTCAACATTAACCGTTATCAACGAAGACAATAATAGTTTCATAAAAAACATCAATGTACAAAGGGCACCAGCTGGTATTGATATAAATGAGAAAAAAAATCTAATTTATGTTTCCAATTACGGGTCTGATTCGATCTCTATAATCAACGGCAGTGATGACACAGTTATATCTAATCTGCCTGTGGGAAAGTCCCCGGTAGGATTGAAAGTAAATCCAATTCTAGGTAAATTATATGTTAGTAATATAGCCTCCAACTCTGTTAGTATAATAAATGAATCAAATTTCAAGAAGGTTAAGGATATTGAGGTTAACCCATCTTCTATAACTGAGCGAGCAGAGTATCCTTATGCACTACCCACAAACATCAAGTTTCCACTCATAGCTAGTTTCATTGCAGTTAATCCAATCACCAATTTGACATACGTTACCAATACTGCTTCCAACACTCTATCTCTAATTGATGGAGAAACTGATGATAGTATAGTAAGGATAGGGTTTGAAACCCGACCCGATAATTCTGGATTCATAGAATGCAATGGAGTTAAAAACCTTAATCAAAATACAACTACAGTTCCGACTAACGTAGAAGCAACCTGCAAAGCTGTTCCAGAGAGAGGGTTTTCGTTTGATTCTTGGTCTGGACTAGTCTTTGGTTCCTCAAATCCGATTGAATTTAGGGCATCTGAATACGGAAATATTATTGCGCATTTTAGACCAACTTTGTCAACGGAGCAGTATATCTTTCTAATAGGAGGTATTACAGGAATGTCTTCTGTATTATTAGGATGGTTTTTCAAAGGAGGTCAGAGAAGAAAATTCAACAAGCTAATCCAAGTAACAAACAAGGCAATTGAAGATGCTGATGTAGGTGATAAAACAGAAAGTATAATCAAGTTGGAAAACCTCAGAAGGGATATCTTCAATACATATAGAAGAGGATCTTTAACAGATTTCCAGTTTGATTTTCTAGATAAGCGCTTGATAAGTTATATAAACAAGATTAGTAAGTTGTAGACTCGACTTGCAAATGTGGAAGGATTCAGTTATTAGGCTACCTCTGGATGTTTGGAGCCTACGGTTCTATTTAACATCTGTTAAATTAAAGTGATATTTTGTACACAAATTGGAGGAGTCTATCATGATCATAGAGGTACTCATAAATATCATCTCCTCTTCAAAATGAATAAAAAGATTTTTTCATTCTATTGACAGCCACAGAATACTATTTGACGTAAAAACGATTTTAAATGGCCTTTACGAGTTTAAAGCATATACTAATGTTTAACAATGATCAATTAAAGGAGCTTGTTAAAAAGGCAAGAGAAGCCACTCCAAAAAGAAATTTTGCTCAGTCAGCTGAATTAACTTTGGTACTAAGAGATATCGATGTAAAAAAAGGTTTTAGCCTAAACGAGATTGTGGTTTTACCTAATCCTTCCAAGGATGGAGCTTCACTCTGTATGCTTGCAACAGGAGACATGGGGTTACGAGCAAAGAAAGCAGGTGTTGATCAAGTGATGGAACCTGAAACTTTAGATAGAATAGGGACCAACAGGAGAGAAGCCAGAAAAATTGTTCGTTCTTATGATTTTTTCCTAGCAGATGCTACTTTAATGTCATCTGTAGGTCGTTCATTAGGTCAGTTTTTGGGTCCAAAAGGTAAAATGCCTACACCTGTTCCCTACGGAGCTCCAATAGAAAACATTGCATCAAGATTGAGATCGTCAACAAGAATACGATCAAAAAATCAATTAAATATGTCCACAAAAATAGGAGACGAGTCAATGACAGATGAGCAGCTAGCAGCCAATGCAAGTGCTGTAATAGCCTCCGTTGAAAAAAAACTTCCTCAGGGAGACAAGAATTTCAAAAATGCAATAATTAAATTCACTATGGGTAAAGCATTAAAAGCAAGTACCCTTGGGAAGTAATCGGTAGGGATAATAGTAATGAGTCAAACCGCTGTAATCAACAAGTTAGGTCGAACATCATATCCAGAAAGAAAGGTTGCTTTGTATGAGAATTTACAAAACCTGGCAAAATCCTACAATGTAATAGCCTTGTGTCGAATGACCAAAGTAAGATCTGCTCAACTCATGGCAATTAGAAAGAAGTTTAAAAATGAGATAAAAATTTTGACGATCAAAAATAAAGTGGCTCAAAGGGCATTTGAACAGATATTTAATGATGTAAAGGGTTTGGAATTTCTAAATAAAGAATTGGAGGGGCAATGTGCTCTCATGTTTACAAATTTGAGTCCATTCAAATTGAACCTGACATTTGACAAAAATAAGATTTTTATGGCAGCAAAGGGGGGCGATATAGCACCAAATGAGTTAGTCATACCCGCAGGTAACACAGGAATAAATCCTGGTCCGGTTTTGTCAGAATTCAAAGAATCAAACGTGCCTACAAAAATTGATCAGGGCACAATTTGGGTTTCAAAGGATACTATAGTTGCAAAACCAGGTGACGTAATATCTCAAAAATTGGCAGCTTTATTAAGCAAACTAGATGTCAAACCCATTGAAGCGGGCGTGTCAGTTAACTACGCGATTGCAGAAGGACTAGAATTTAAGGAAAAAGATCTCAAGATAGTAGTCCAAGATTATGTAGATGAGTTAATAAAATCATTCCAAGAAGCTTTATCTGTCTCCGTAGAGGCAGTTTACTTTACAAAGGAGTCAACACCCTTATTGTTGGTAAAAGCTAAACAGCATGGTTTGTCACTGGCAGTTGAGGCAGGATATCTTTCCGCTGAAAGTGTTCAATTAGTATTAGCAAAGGCTAATGCAGTTGCAGGAAGCCTCTCCCAGCAGCTAAGTTCCAAAGGTTACTCACCTCAGAACTAATTAATTTTTTAAAGAAATTTTATATTTTTATAATAACCACTTTACAATTTAATCAATACATGAATTGTCTATTCTGAGTAAAATATAACACTGAAAATATCTTATTATGATACTAATATTACTGAAAATGATTTAATTGTAAAAAAATAAAAAGATTTAGCCGAAAAGAGAAGACAAACCTTCGAGTGCTTCTTCCTCTTTTTTCTCGTCCTTTTTCTCTTCCTCTTTTGGAGCTGCGGCTGGGGCTGTACCTGCTGCGGCACCGGCAGGGGCGGCTGCGGCTGCTGCTATTGGAGCGGCTTTTAATGCATCTTCTATGTTAACTTCACTCAAAGCTGCGACTAAGGATTTAATTCTAACATCATCAGGCTCGACACCTGTGGATTTTATTACACTTTTTACATTATCTTCATTGATATCTTGCTTTAGTTTATGTAATAATAAAGCAGCATATACATATTCCATGATAAGAAAAATTTGATATGTCCATAATATAAAACTTTATAAAATTTGAGAACTGCGTGCTACGGCATAAACATGTTCTTTTAGTTCTTGTGACATAAGAGAATTCATCCGGTTAATCAGAATACTACGCGCCTCAGCCTTTTCATCTTCAGATATTGAATTAAAGTAATTGCTAAATAGCTCAGGCATGCTCTCTTTTATCCAACCATCCAAAACGAAATACCTATTTTCATTTATGGGTATTATTTTATCTACTCGAGGATCAACTACCTCATCAAAATTTCCCGTATCTAATCTATCTATTATAAAGAAAATGCAGTTATTAGGATCAGGATTGTTTAATGCATCTATTGGCTTGCCTTGAGCCCTACCAGCTTTAATTCGTTCTATCAAACCTATAGGTCGAATAAATGTACCCCTAATCCTATAGACCTTGTCAGCATCAGAAACGATCCTGCCTATGACTACATAATTGGATGTATCATCCCTTTTGACTACAAATACAAAACTACCTGCTTTTAACTTTGACATCCCGAACATAATTAGAATTACCGGTCCATAACAATATAATATTTACTAATATTCTGAACCAAATAATCCCCAGATTTTATAATTAATTAATCATTTTAGGTAAATAATTTAATTACATTTATTAATGTAGCCAATAATTATAAAGTTGAGTTAATCTTGCAAAGATTTGATGAATTAGATATGAAAATTTTATCAGAATTAACTAAAGACGCAAGTATTTCTATACCCCAGTTGAGCAAGAAATTGAATATAAACTCATCCGTTTTGTATAGTCGAATAAAGCGACTGATGAAAAGAGAGCTCATAAGAAAGTTTACTGTTATAATAAATGAATCTCAACTTGGTATTAATATTAAGGCAACGGTAGGAATCAATAGGGATCCAAAACTCAAGGAACCTATTCACAATGAACTAATGCAAATCCCAGAAGTAAGATCATTAATTGAAGTCACAGGACGATTTGACATAATCCTATCTGTTTATGCTAGAACGTTAGAGGAACTGCACAAAGTGGTCATAGAAAGGATTGGAAAGATTAATGGGATACAAGCTACAGAAACTTTTGTTGAAATGCAGCGTACAGATAAAGAGCCTGTGTACTCCATCCAGAGTGCTCCTCAAGGATATATCTAGGATAATATTTTACTCTTATTGTATCAGTTTTGAATTAGAAATATTAAAATTATATTAATGATTTTTAGTCATTAGAAATTAGTTGTTATCATCAATCGGCACTACCGTTCAAAGAAGAATTATGGAGATATTTCAAACATTAAAATTAGCAAAAAAAACCAGCAAAGATGACTATTTTACACATTTAAGGTTAGTTCTATTAGCTATCGGAGCAGTCGGAGGGATTGGTTTTGTCATAAAGATGATTGGTGAATTAATTTTTGTCAACAAATAGACCCTAATTGAGAAAGTGTGAACATTGCTTTTACAATTTTATTCTCATAGTAATATTTTTTTCAATACATAGTATATTTGAAAATAGCAATGTCTGAATCTCCTATACTTATTGATGAAGATAATAAGATAAAAATCAAACCGGAGTTGATGATTACAGAAAATTTGTATCCCATCTTATTTGAAAATTCACTATTTTTGTTTTTTAAAGATGAAAATGAGTTGATCAATTGTTATGAAGTTACTGAAAAGGAATTAGTTGAAAAGGCACAAAAAAATCCTGAAAGAATTTTGGAGATGTTGGAGGATTGGAACAAATAATATACCATTATATTATTGAGTTATGCAATATATTTCATGTCACATAGCAAATACGAAACAGGAAACAGGAAGAGCAACGAAATATTCATAGGCAAAAAACCACTAATGACGTATGTAACAGCAACACTAGTTCAACTGGCAAATGAACCAACGGTTGTGATCAAAGCTCGAGGAAAGAGTATTACAAGGGCGGTAGATGTGGCTCAGATTATTGTCAAGAGGATGAACACGTTGGGTTATAGAGTTGAAAGTGTAAAATTAGGCTCAGATACTTTAACGGGTACTGAAGATGATAAACCAAGAAATGTCTCTACAATAGAGGTTTCTATTTCGAGATCAAAGTAAGTTCATTCTTTTTTTAAGCCTTAGAGCTTTCTTTAGTTAATTCTTTAGAACGCGAAATTTGATATTATGGTAAGTACATATTATGATATGTCTAAAATTAGTAATCACAAATTAGTTCTATTATGTTTATTAACCGGAATCATTATTCCAATTGTTCTTATAGGATTTAATAATAATAATCCAGTAGTTTTTGGATCTTTATTTGGTGGAGAGTCCCTAACCATGCTTACCTATACAGATAACAAACACAATTTTGAGATACAATATCCAAATAACTGGGAAAGGTCAGTTAAATTGAATAATGAAGTTATTTTTATCGCCCCCAAAGATGTCAATTCTGTGAGTAATCCGGCTGGATTGGTAGTAAAAACAATACCAACTCCAGGTAAAAACATTTCCACGGTTTCGGCAGCAGAGGAATTGATTTCTCAAATACAGTCAGAACATAAGGATTTCAAATTGGAATCTAATACACCTACAACTATAGATGGAAAAAAAGCAAGTAAAATAATTTTTACTGCAACTGACAGCAAGTTACAAAATAGAAAGGCAATGCAAATTGTAATTTCTAATTATGAGAGTTTGTATGTATTGACGTACAAGGCTTCAACGGACAAATACGTCTCGTACGAAAACACTGCTAATCAAATGATTAATTCTTTTAAATTTCTGCCAAATTGACATTAACAAAATTAATTGCTTAACAGGCTAATAATCATATCAGCCTGTTAAGCATGTTCCCCTTCGGTTTGGTCGATGTATTATTCACTGAAACTAAATCCTATTTAAACCTATCAGATTCTTCAATTTATTAGGAATGCGTAAAATTTTATAAATTAATAGTGCCAGTTAACAGAATGTACTAAATCTAAGCGATCATATTCAAATAGTATGACA
>QCWC01000295.1 GCA_013114705.1 Candidatus Nitrosocosmicus sp.
CATCCATATAAAAAAGGCATTAGGGCAAGAAAAGGAATTGATTTTTGAAATAGCAAAAAGCAAAATTAATTAATCTAACAAAATTGTTAAAATATAGTGAGTATTTCAGAAACCAAAAAACTCCCCGAATTGGGAGAAATTGTTATAGTAACTGTCAAGGAAGTTACAGGTCACGGTGCTTATGTGACACTTGACGAATATGATAATCTTACGGCATTCTTACATATATCCGAAATAGCAACAGGTTGGATTAGAAATATCGAACGATACGTGAAACCCAAACAAAAAACCGTGCTTAAGGTAATTCGAGTAAATCCTAGTAGATCAGAGGTAGACTTATCACTAAAGCAAGTAACAGGGGAGGAGAAAAAATCAAAAGTCATTGAGGTAAAGAAGGATGAAAAAGGAGCCAATTTCATGGACATTATAAAAACAAAACTTGGTTACGACCAGAATCAAATGAGAGAATTGGAAGAAAAGATTAGCGAAAAATATGACTTCATTTATGACGCATTTGAAGCAGTGGGAATCAAGGGAACCGAAGTACTGGCCAGTTTAGATCTGAAACCGGAAGTAGTTGAGGCAATTGAGTTAGAAAGCAAGAAGATTCAGATCCCACATATAGAAGTAAGAGCACTGATGGAGATTACCGTAAGAAAAGGAGACGGCATTGAAATAATTAAGAATATCCTATCTTCTGTTGAAGGATCCAAAAATAACTCCAAAATAGACATTACGTATGTTGGCGCCCCAAAATATAGAATGACAGTGACGGCAGAAAATTTTAAGATAGCTGAAAAATCTCTTAATCAAGCAATTGAAAAGATAAAAGTCAATATCGAAAAGAATTCAGGCACTTTCAAGTTTTCGAGGGAAGAATCCAAAAAAACACACACAAATATTTAGCCTGGTTGTCAAGATGAAACATCGGATTAGAATTTGTAAAAGTTGCTTAAGATATACATTAAGGGATAAATGTCAGAACTGTAATTCAGAAACCAATGATCCACATCCTCCAAAATTTTCTCTCGATGATAAATACATAAGATACAGAATTATGGATGCTTATACTGATTTATCAAGAAGTGAAAGCAAGGATTATTAGTAAAAGAATATTGACTTTGTGACCACTGCTAAGTAATTCGGTTAATCTGATGCAGTCAGGTTTATGGTATCAAGATTTGGTGTGGAGTTTATTATACGCATAATTCCTAAGTCACTAGCATTGGTATTTTGAGTCATATTGACAACAACAGGGATAAGATCCTGAGGCTTGGATGGGATATTACTGCTATTGATGGAGGAAGAGGAGGAAGAAGAAGAAGGCTCATTTGAGAAGGTAGAGTCTAATTCGCTTGGAGTAGATTTGTTCGAACTATTCTTTACAATATCTTGTAGAGCGGTGACGTTAGAAGGAACAGTATCAATTACATTTTGAATCGGAATATCACTAGCATTGGTATTTTGAGTCATATTGACAACAACAGGGATAAGATCCTGAGGCTTGGATGGGATATTACTGCTATTGATGGAAGAAGAAGAAGAAGGCTCATTTGAGAAGGTAGAGTCTAATTCGCTTGGAGTAGATTTGTTCGAACTATTCTTTACAATATCTTGTAGAGCGGTGACGTTAGAAGGCGTTGCTTCAATTATTTGTCTAATTGGAATATCACTAGCATTGGTATTTTCAACTTCTTGTATCATTAAGGGGATTAAAGAAAGATAGGTTTGGTTTATGCTAGCCAATATCTCTGCGTCACTAACAACAGAAGAATTTGATTCCTGTCCAGTAACTAATCCATCATTGTTGAATTGGTAATTTAGAACCGCTGGAATTAGGGCTAATAAAATAATAAAAGAGATCAAAATATAACCTAGTCTGCCAAGGGAAAGGGCCAAGTTCATAACAGGTTTGATACCGATTAATAAGATAAATATATTACTGAAGGTTTTTAAAAAGATTTTAATAAATTAAAGTAAAATTTTTAATAAGAATAAAAAAAGGAGGTTGTTGTTATCTACCTAGACACAAACCGTCTGGGACAGATGTGTTACAGTTGTTGTCTGAAAAGACGTTGTTGTTTATGTTGGTTGGTAGACCGTTACCATTATTCAAATCTACACCGCGGTTCTGCAATACGTTGTTTGAATTGACGTTGTTCTCTGTGCTTTGGCCATCAAGGAAGATACCATTTACAGATCCCTGGATTGTATTCATGGAGAGTTCATTTGCTGCAGAGTTTACTAGAGTTACGCCTGCCAAGTCATTTGATTTGAATAGGTTGGTTGTCAACTTTGAACCAGAGGAGGAGTGTGCTGCTACACCGATGCTGTTTCCAAACATAAGGTTATCTTCAATTACTACATTCTTAGATCCTGTTTCAAAGACTGCAATTTCATTTTCAGTGAATGTAACTCTTGAGATTTTGTTGTCTTCTCCGCCAGAGAATAATGCACCTGCTTGGAAGCTTTTGATCGTTCCTGGGCCTTGAACAGTTACTTCATCATTATCTGCAAACATGATTCCAACCTTTGAGCTCTTCTCTCCTGGGCCGCTTAGTGTAAATCCATTCAAATCAATTGTGATACCGTCTGCACCTACAATGATACCATCAGTCTTACAATCAAGGTTGGCAGTCAATTTTACACTTTGTTTAATAACTTGACCACAAGATAAGCTAGTGCTTATTGGAGCTGCTGTGCTTGCGCTGTCGCTGCTGCCGCTGCTGTCACTTGCTTGTGATGGTTGATTATTATCATTAGAATTAGAAGAGGGGAGTGCACTGTTCAAAATATTGTCTATCATGCTGCTTTGTGCTG
>QCWC01000296.1 GCA_013114705.1 Candidatus Nitrosocosmicus sp.
TTTGAATTTAGTTGCACAATTCCACGAGTGGGGTCGTAGGTAATTGCACCTTTAGCCTGTAGTGCTGGTAAAACATTCGACAAGGCCGAACTTATCTGGTCAACATTCCATGTCCTGTATCTAAAATATTTTTCTTGGAAGTTGCTCACTATATCTTTGGTCTCAAATAACTTGTAAAATTCCCCTGTTTTGTTATTGTTAGCTCTAAAAAGAAAATCTCTTAGGTACCATTCAAATTCAAAGAACTGCCTGTTGCTACTCAAATGTTTTCTATAATTCATGCTGGATTCCCTTTAATCTTTTCGATGACGTTTTGTTGTATAAAAACAAAATGGAGATCTCAATAAATTTGGGGATCGTTTATCCTATTCTCAATTATCTCCATTAGCCTAGGTATGTTGTATCCTAATTCCGCGGAGATGGAAACAACTTGACTCATGCCCCTTGTAATTACTAAATCATTTAACTTATCTTTTATCTCGTTACTCTTTACTCTGTCTATTTTGTTTAAGACTAGTATGCATTTGTCAAGGGGAAGTTCTAATCTTGACAGTATTTCTAAGGAGCTTTTCAATTTTTTTCGTATGACGAGGGAGTCCTCGCTAACATCAATAACTAGAAGGATTATATCAACGTAATTCAACTCTGACAATGTGGATTTGAATGCTTCTATCATATAGGGAGGAAGTCTACTAATAAACCCTATGGTATCAGATATCAAAACTTTTCTATCTTTAATGAGGAACGAACGAGTGTAGGTAGTTAAAGTAGTAAAGACACTCTTGCTGGTATCCTTTTTC
The DNA here is from genome assembly GCA_013114705.1 of Candidatus Nitrosocosmicus sp. Taxonomy (GTDB): domain Archaea; phylum Thermoproteota; class Nitrososphaeria; order Nitrososphaerales; family Nitrososphaeraceae; genus Nitrosocosmicus. Next base: position 801 of record QCWC01000296.1, read on the forward strand.
TCCTCTGATAACAAATTAAATAACGTAGTTTTCCCGGCGGACGTATAACCAGCAAGGGCTATCAATGGTAATTTGTTATTTAGTCTCTGCACTCTGTGAAGTGCCCTTTTTCTCTCCTCTGATTTTAGCTTTTTCTTTAACAATGTAGTACGTCGCTTTATGTCAAGTAGATGAATATCTGCATCGTATTTTCCAAGCCCATAAAAACCAGGTTGCTCTCCTAATTTAGCTAACCTAGTTTTTTCTTTTACTCGGACAATATCGTATTTTAACTGCGCCAATTTTACTTGTATCTTGGATTCATTTGTTGTGGCCCGCTCTAAAAATATCTCTAAAATTAATTTCTCTCTGTCTATTATCTCTACCTTGCAGAGCCTTGCTAAGTTGTATTGCTGACTAGGTTTTAACATTTCATCAAAAATTATTGTATCAATTTCCAAATTTGAAACAATTTCCTTCACTTCTTCTGCTTTTCCTTTTCCAATTCCAAACTTGGATCTTGTGATGTTCTTCTGCGAGACAGTTCTTATAACATTGTAACCAGCTGATTCCGCAAGACTCAAAGCCTCTGAGACTGCGAACTTAGATGGGTAAGCAATTAGAATAGTCTTTTTCCATTCCTCTCGTTTTGTAAAGGTCATAATAACTAAACTCGATTCCCGTTACTCATGAAAATTCACACTCAATAAATTCAATACAGCCGGATCAGTACCTTGATAAATTTAAATATTTTGTCTCAAATAATATAGATTGTTTGCAGCTAGCATTAAGGAGAGTTAACGGATACAATATACGTAGATGCACCTATGAGGATCTAAATGCAGTCATTGATATAAATCTGAAAACTTTGCCTGAGCATTATACCGAATATTTTTTCGAATCTCTTTTGCGAGAAATTCCAGAAGCATTCATTGTTGCTGAAATCAACAACCTGATAGTAGGATATATAATGTGCAAATTGGAATTTGGTTTTTCAAACTTTAGAAAATTAGGGTTCGTTAAAAAGGGACACGTAGTGTCAATAGCACTACTTCAAGAACATAGAGGTAAAAAGATTGGCGAAGCCCTAATGATAGAGGGAATTAATGGAATTTCTTCCCGAAAAGGTGATGAGATATACTTGGAGGTTAGAACTAGCAATATATCAGCTATTTCTCTCTATCAAAAACTTGGTTTTCAAACAAAATCAATTTTAAAGTCTTATTATCGGGATGGCGAGGATGCGAATCTGATGGCACTTGAAATATCATGAAATTCGATTGATACCATATCAAACCATAAAATAAATACCGGGATTTTATAAATACATTATTGAATATTTTTGAACCATCAACACTACTAGCGATATTTCCTTACTTGTTTATTTCTTCGTTTCCCATTTTTGGAATTATACTAATTACGTATTGGTTGATTAAGGATAGGCGGAAGAAAAAAGTTATTGGTAAAATGTGATGACAAATATCACTTACGATCCCTGGGACATTAGAGTTAGTCTAAATGCACGTCGTCCCTTTTATTTTACTCTGTTTCTGTTTGAAAAAATGAATATCAGTTTTACAAGTCTTAATTGATAAAGTACTTTCCCAAATAGAGTTTTATTGTTAATTTGAACAAAGAATCGAGATTTTGAGCAACGAGTCAAAAACCCATACGACTTTATCAAGCGAATTTTTATCGGTAGGCAATCTCTGTTTACAAGAATATGTTAAATCATGATTTAATTACCCTTGAATGTTTTCTTTCGCTCAGTTCGAAGCAATGCATCGTAAAGAATAATTTTTACCTAAAAGTACAATTTTTTTTATCCATTGGTTAATTTGCTTACATTTAAATTGTGAACGAAATTCGGTTGTTGGTCGAAGGAAAAGATAGAGGTAAAACAAAGTATCGTGACAAGTGTCAGATTTTTTACTTGATTGTCAAAAGCTGCATTCCGTAGGGCCTCCATGGCGTTCGGCCATTCGTCCCCTCTATTCAGCAACGCGGCCGTGCCGTCGATCCGCAG
>QCWC01000297.1 GCA_013114705.1 Candidatus Nitrosocosmicus sp.
ACCAAAAACTGGAATACTGGAGTTAATTTAAGTAATGCCGAAGCAGCTAAACTGAGAACAATAATAGATGACCTGGCTGAATCAAAGGCCATAGATTCAAGAGATGATGAAGACTTTTTGAGATTTACACTTTTTATAGTATTTGATGAATATGACAAAAATAAGGATTCTCTTGAAAAATTCTATCATCTAAACTATGAAAAATACGTTAAATATAGAGCTGAAAATTAAATAGAAAACTAATTTACAAGCTCGATTCAACTGAAAAATAAACAGGATTTTTCACAAGAAAAAATAAAGAAATCTTATTTCAAAAAGAAATACTAATAATGGTAAACTGTATCTCCAATCGTTTTCTTCCAATCCGATCGTATACCGGGTTTTCCCTTTAGTTTTTCTATGTAATTAAATGCTGACAGGCCTGCGGCTGCACCATCTCCACATGCTGCTACGATTTGCTTGTATGGAATGTTAGTTGCATCACCTGCTGCAAATATCGCAGGATGAGTTGTCTTACCACCCTCTGTAACTTCAATCTCTCCTTTTGTATTAATCTTGATCAAATGCTTGACAAAATCTAAGTTGATTTTTGAGCCCATTTCTATAAATAGCCCGTCTACATCAATGGTTTTTTCAGAGCCTGAATTATCCTTGATTTGAATCTGTTGTAAAGCGTTGCCCCCCTTTACTAATGATACTGAACTGTTTGGCACAAGTTCAACGTTATTTTTTCTTTTTAGAGATTCAATCATATCTTTGTCTCCTCCAAGCTGACCGCCTCGATAAATCAGATAAACTTTTGATGCCATTCTTGATAACAATATTCCAGATTCAAGTAAATAACCCCCTACGCCAACTGTCGCAGTTGTTCTACCTTGGTAAAATGGTGCATCGCACTTTGTGCAATAATGAACGCCCTTGTTCTGAAATTGTACTTCATTATCTACCCCTAGGTTGTTTGGAACTTTACCCGGTGCAAGAACTAATGCTTTGGTGATATATTCGGATCTGACCGTCTTTATCCTTAGATCAGTGCTACCTTCAATTTCCTCAACTTTTTGTACAGTATCAAAAGTCATTTCTCCACCAAATGTCAAATACTGATTTTCCAAAGTTTTGGCAAGCAGTGGTCCACTTGACATAATAGTGCCTGGATAATTTTCTAACTTAGGTATGAGATTGAGTTGTCCCCCTAAATCCTTTGTAATGAGCATACACTTAGCTCTTTGTCTAGCCACAAAGATACCAGCAGATAGGCCTGCTGGGCCAGCACCAACTACAACTACTTCATATTGTTCAATGCTCAATACTCATCACTTGTCCAAAAAGATTCGATCTGGATTTTCATTTCTGCTAATCAACAGAAATCAATGTTGTAAGATTCTCTATACCGTCTATTGTATGCAAGTTTTCGTCTATTTCAGCCTTAATTACCTGTAGATTATCGGATTCGAAAATTATTAGCAAATCATAAATCCCATAAACCGATTTTACTATTTTTACCGTTGATAACTTTTTGACTTGATCAATTATGGCATTTTGCTTCTTATAATTCACATTTAATAAAACATAAGCTTCGCTCAATATCTTCTCCTCGAATTATGGTATTGTCTTTGTTAATAAAGTTTGGTAAGCTGGTATATTATCAAGTTAGAAGATTGTAAGTAATAAAAAATTTGTATGATTCTTAGTCTGATTCTAGATTTTTTATAAATTCTAACCCCGACTTAACCTTGGTGTGAAAATCAGAATCTGAAAATGTGGGTTCAAAACTGACATATCCATTATAAGAAATTTTTTTGAGAGAGTTTACAATGGTTTTAAAATCAACATGTCCCTCGCCAGGCATTTTTCTATTATTGTCTGCAAAATGCATATGAGCTAGTCTTTTACTTGCTTGTAAAATAACGTGGCTATAAGAGTCCTCCTCTATGTTCATATGAAATGTATCAAGCATTAGCTGTAAATCTGAACAATTCTTAAGAATAAACAATGCATCAGTATAGTTACTACAGTAGGGAGTTGAGTAACGATTAAGCGGTTCTAACACTAGTTCTACATTATTATCCTTTGCTGTTGAAGTAAGATTATTTAGAACTGGTACGCTCTTTTGGAGGAATCTAAATTTTTCATCCTTTAGTACATTGTTGTGTGTTACATCTAAATAATAAACGGGATCAGAGAACAAACAGATGTTCATTTTGTTTCCTCCTAAAAAACTACAAAACTCAATGCACTTTTGAACATAATCTATGGAATATTTTACCATGCTTTGATCGTTACTTAATAATCTTCTTTTCCAACCATTAGGACTAGACTTTCCCCACATACCTGTGATGCCAGTAACGTAAATGTCATAAACGGAAAAAAGGTCTTTAAAGTAATCCCTATTAGTCTCATCTGGTTCTCCAAACATTTCTACGTTTGATAGTCCGGCCTCAATCAAATCTTGAAGGATGAATTTGAAATCTTTTTGCATCCTTAAAAATGATGATAAGGTTATAGAGTAAGAAAAAGCCATTTTGGTATTGCGGATATGATTTGTTTGGACTCCTTCTTCTCTAAATCAGGCAACAAAATTTCTAGTAACTAATTGAAAGACGTCTATACAATTGATAACTGAATGCCCGTTGTATGAACCTATTGGAATATTTTCAAGCCTTTTGTTGCTAGCAAATGCGGCAAGTCCCTCACCTGTTTCCATATTAAATGGTCTTCCATGAGATCCTTTAATCAGGCTTGTATTAGTCGAAATAGATTTTTTTTGTGGATCAAAGAAAAGATCAAGTGGATCATAACCAG
>QCWC01000298.1 GCA_013114705.1 Candidatus Nitrosocosmicus sp.
AGAATAGTATACTAAGTATGGAAGAATGTATTAGAAAAGCTTTGGCTAAATTTCTCTTTATGTATATCAAGCCGACGCAAAGTGAAATCATTGATGAATTAGAATTCAATTAGTGATTACAGATAAAGAGAACTGTTAACAATTATCATAAACAATCATCAAACCTAGGACTCTGGATTCTATCCTCACAAATGTCGACATACGATACTCGATCAAATTATCAGATCAATCAGACTGGATATACAGTAGACTTGATTAGATTATAACGGATTGAAGAGAATTTAGACTCTGTTTTTCGCTATAATCATAACAAAGATGCACATAATCTCCTTGCCAGGATTATCTATTCATTTATCTATTTGTAAATATCATGAATTATCTGATTGAACTAGATTGAATTAGCAGTTCTATCTACCTCATGGATTCAAAGCCTCCATAGGTGTAGAATTACAAGTATGAACATTATTTGATAGATTCGACTCAAAGCTAGACTCGTAATATATCTATTACTAAACCCACCGGGCCCGTTTGATTTTGAGAATAAGGTTGATTTAGGCTTATTTGATTAGTATACTGTTTTGTAAGGTTGGGTGAATAGTAGATATCGCAGGCGATACAGTATAGGCCTACCTTCTTAGAATATTCTTTTGCTCCAACTCTGATATAAGTAGAGTTTAGACCTTTGTGACAGATTTGACAATTTGTCATTTAAATTATAATCAAAGACATCTATTTGATCTTTATTCAGATGTATTGTGACCAAAATGACTTTGGAAATTCATTGCGAAGCAAATTCTACTGATGTAGTTGGTGATCAGTCAATTGGTTTTGACCTCGTAAGAACCGAACTTCTGCTTTTGAGAGAATTGATATCTTTAAGTACACATATAGAGATTGCTAAAAGCGTTTATGTTTAATCACTATCGGTGTTAAACTTCAGCATCTAATTTGACTAATTAATTTAAAGATGATTCCGAAATCTCAAGGATATAAGATTATTAGAATTTTAGGATCAATCTCACATAGTTCATTGAATAGTTAAGGGTATGGATAATATTAATAATGCCCAAACAAACACAAAAGGAATTTTGAGAACGTTCATGATGATATTTGCTATTACATTGGTCCTTACTATAACAATGTCAAATGTATTTGCGGTACCCGCCGAGCGTCCGGAGAGTTGTCTGTTTGACGAGACTGCTGGTGAAGACTTGTGGGAATGTTGCTGGACAGAGACCGATCCGTCTGATCCAGAGCAAATTGAAATATATGTGTCAACATTGTTGGATTGAGAGCGGCGTCGTCGATTGTACTCCGGTCAAACCTGGCCATTCAGGACCACCAACGACAAAGGATGATATCTCCCCAGGAGACACAGAGGGTATAGAGCAACCACCTTCACAAAATACACCGCCAATAAAGTCGGATAACTCTGTTGCTCCAAATGACGATAGTAACATTATAGATGAACAACAATCAAACCCCAACCCACCATTAACTGATCAACGTGCTCCAGATGGTAACGTAGGCGTATTAGAAGAATTAGAAGATTCATCAAATAGTAAATCAGAGGATTCTGTATCTTCAGATAATCAGGGTTTGTTCAATGTGGTTCCACAAAATCCGTAATCATAGATCAACCCTATCTCCTTTTATTTTATTGAACAACAGGTATACTAAAACAACTTTCGATTAGCTTAATACCTGTTTGACTGAAAGCTATATCCCATGCCCAAATTTCTATTCCAACCTGATCCAATTGATGGATATGAATTTAATCCGATTCCTATAGATATTCATCTAGGGGTGATCAAGATCCCTACAGAAGAGCTTCTGTATGACGACGCAATAAATAACACTGAAGCTATTATTGTTGGAACGGATAGGAAAGAGGTTCTAAATAGATTACAAACAGTATTTGCTAGGGAATTTGAAAGGTATGGAAAATAAAAGAATCAGATGTTCGACCTACAGATTATGAAACTAGACAAGCATGGTCACGAATAAGAAAACACATAAAGAATACAAACCGAACATGGGTCCTAAGTACATTCTTTTATTACCTTTCACAAAAACCATTTTAGAATAGATGTATAGATCTAAACCGTATCCACGGTGAAGTATGATTGGCGGTACATTTCATTAAGCTAGATTCATAGTAGCAATTACATCTATAATTTCAGAAGGGTCTTGCATCTCTAATTCCACGCCGCTCATCATGCAAGACCCGATATTCGAGCATTAAGTTTCTAGCAGGCTAATATTTCTGTAATGTTAGATGTGGATTCATTTACCGAATCCAGTAAATTGCAAACAAGTTGATCATTATCATTGTCGTTGTGTGTAAGAATATCTCTAATTTCATTTGAGGATTCAACTAGGTTTGTAACATGAAGTGGATCTTAATTAATACATCAAGTGATGGACGAGCAAGGTTGTCTGAGTATAATTGAGAGCAAATTGTAATCTAAAAGTCGCAATGGAGTTTGTAGATGCATAAATGAAGCATGTACAGGACAAGTTGATATTAATGATGAACTTAAGGGTAACTGAAATGAATTCAATCTATATTTTTATTGGAAACAAGCGAATTGTTCACTTTCTTGATTTTAATTGAAAATTGTAATTCTAGTAGATAAATTAATTGGCCCCGAAATGAAGAGTACAATTATGGTATTTATCGGGACCAATGATGGTTTTGTTCCAACAATTTATCTTACAGAAAGTAAATTATCGGTCAATGATGGTTTGCTAGTAATAATAACAGTTTAACATGATACAAGTATGTAATAATTTCTT
>QCWC01000299.1 GCA_013114705.1 Candidatus Nitrosocosmicus sp.
CAAATTATCCCTTAAAATTCTTATCAATAACTATTGTGCCGGTAATTTTCATTGAAAAAGATTCAAATTGCTTATTACTATCGATCAAATCCCAGCTACGATTCATTTCAATTTTCACCACATGTACCAGAATCATTAGCATTGAATCATTGTGATAGCATCACTCCACTTTCTCTTTATTTTATGATCCTGCGTCGTTTCTGTTCTCTATATCATCGGAATTATCCATTCCACCCAGCCTCTGGAGTGCAATCAATATCTCTTTATCTATCTTATCTAATTCTGGGTTACTGTTTTTTTCGCCGGGTATGATTAGTTTTTTAGGGTCAGGATCTCCTTTCTTATTGAAATCTTGGCGCTGAGATAGGTTGTCTTCCTCGTTACCATTATTATCATTTTTACCAGAACCACGAAATATATCATCTATATTTTTACCCAAATTACTAGATTCAGATGATAAACCGTCGTAGTACTGACGGCGATTATAGTGGTTGTGGGATTGTGGATGATAATAGTGACGTGAGTCGGCAGGACTAATTGGGTGATGATGTGAGCTAGAATCTGAAGATTTAATCGCTTCTGATGTATCTGATGTATCGGGGGATGTATGTGTTGATGCATGAACAACTTTAGGTACTTTATGTAATTCTGAATCCAAAGTATCAGGCTCTTTGTTATGATTCCCAGTCGAGCCGTGGTCCAAATCTATATCCAAAAATTCTGATTTAGAAACGGGAAAATCGTCTGATCGATCAAATAATTCTGATGCAAATGTTGATGGTTTTGCCGAGATGGCAGAGTTGATAGCAGCATTGGCATTGTCGCTAGTAGCAAACTGGTTCATTCTTGTTAACGAGGAAATATTTTCAGTAATCGGGAAGGTATTTACAGAGGTTGATACACCCGCTGTTGCATCAGTTGTGCAGGCTTCACCAACAGTGGGATCGGTAGCAGCAGGAGCAACAACGGGAGCAGCAGGAGCAACTGCTACCGCGGCAGCCAGGTTTGAAATGGATTCTTTTTGTTCCCTAGTCGCAGATGATATTTCTGACAAGATTTCGCTGAGCCTAATTTGCATTCCGGTTAATTTTTTATCTACTTTTTTGTCTAGCTCTGTATTTTTAGAAGAAGCAGATGTAGAATCAGGGTTACTCTTGTATAATTTGGTTAAAATTGTAAAAATCAAAATTGTTATGATAGCCATCTGGACAAAAATGGCAATAATCAGAATATCGGAAGAAATTTCGATACCAAACAACTCAATAAACTGTTAGAATTTTTCTCTCTTTTAAGTCTAATCAACAAGCTTATTATTGAATGCTCCAATGTAGCGAATCAGAGTTTTTTAGCAAATATCTAATACGCTTGGAAATGCTCTTTGGATCGTCTCCACAACCATACCTTGAATAAAAATTATTTCCAATGTAGCAAGCCTTTGAACACTTTTGGTCAATTAGGGCAACTTTATCGTACTTTGAAGTGCCTAAAATCATCTGAGGCAAATCTTTCAAGATTTCTATCAATCCAGAGCGAGAGGCAAAAGCACTTCCCTCCTTAACATACCAAAACATTCGTGTTGGATCCTTGGAGTAATCCTTGAAAACCATCTTTTTTAACTGAGTTGACCTTTCTGTATCAAAATGGCCCATAATTTCTATTCTTTTTCTGGAAAGGATATAGATGGCCATGGCAAATTTGGAGCATGAGGAGCAGTAATTATCATAAATCAGGGTAGGATAATGGAAGGTGTTTTGTTGCATCCTTTATCTATACTTGAATAAACAGCCTTTTAATCATTGATCAAGACTGGTGAACGAGATTTTCAACTTACACCAGTTAAATTCCCTATGGAGAGCTTGTATCAAGATCAAACCGCCCTCAAACAGCAATCAAACCGCCCTCAAACAGCAATCAAACCGCCCTCAAACAGCATCAGCCACAAATTAAGGCTATCTAGTTGCTCTATTTTTATTATATATAGTTTTGATTATTATATTATTGAAATATTGATTGGGTAGTAAAATTCCTCGGGCGATAAGATTGCAAGTTTTGTACGGGCTGGTGTCTGGAAAATCACACGAAGATATATCTTCTTGTACTGGTATATCCGTCGGAACTGTATCGAATATACTTCAAGAGTGTAGAAAAGGCATAATCACCGATATAGATTTGCTAAGAAGTGTTGCAGTAGATATGAAAAAACAAGGTATTGGACTAAATGACTTGGCTTTTTCGTTACGTTTGAGAAATATGTTGAATGTGTTGGGATTGCCTGAGGAAAAGGTAGAGAAATTCCTACAAGCATTGAGTATTTATAATTATAAGAATGACATAGAAGATCCTACCAAAATTATTTCTGATATTGTAAAAGTATCTGAATACGTTGCTCGATTAGAAGTATCAGTTTTTGATATTATCGATTACATTGAAAAAAAGAAAACTGAATTGGAAAAACTAGGCTTAGATATTCTTCTTGCGAAAATGGAGTTGGCAGGACTCAGGTATGAAAAAAGCCTAGAAATGTCAGAACCTAAGAAACCTAAAGATAGCAAAAACGCTAAAGATGCTACTAATAGTCAATAATATGGAAACATTTGTTAGTAGTAAGTGTTTGTTGTAGAACGTACACAAGTCTTGCTTACAAATGATGAACTTCCATACGAATTGGGCGAGATTAGCTGTTTTCAAAAACCCCTTAAACTAGATTTACTGAGAATCCAAATGGAAGAAAATATTTAAATTGAAAAAACATTCCAAGGGTAATGTGTGGAAGATATTAATTCCAAAGAAAATAGC
>QCWC01000300.1 GCA_013114705.1 Candidatus Nitrosocosmicus sp.
ACCAAGCAAATAGTGGAAACAATGCAGCTGCACAACAAGGTGGCGGTGGTAACTCTGCCAACCAAGGTATCGGCCAATCACAAACCTCCAACCAAAACGCACAATGTGTATCTGGTAAGGATGCTATAGTATCTTGTAATAATGCAAACTTCCAAAACCAAGTAAATAGTGGTAGTAACGTATTGGGTCAATTAGGCGTCGGTGGTAGCAGTGCTAGCAGTGGTAGCGGTGGTAACTCTGCCAACCAAGGTATCGGCCAATCACAAACCTCCAACCAAAACGCACAATGTGCTTCTGGTGGCAATGTAGACGATTCATGCAATAATATTAATACTCAAGACCAAGCAAATAGTGGAAACAATGCAGCTGCACAACAAGGTGGTGACAGCGGAAGTAGCAGTGACAGTGGTGACAGCGGAAGTAGCAGTGACAGTGGTGACAGCGGAAGTAGCAGTGACAGTGGTGACAGCGGAAGTAGCAGTAACTAGAGAGAAAACTAACTGGTTGAGGTTTGATTCAACTACAAACCTTTAGGGCAAAAACAATGGTGTGAAGTCTGTCGATAATTCACCTAAATCCACAAACAATTTTGTGATTTTATTAAATCCGATTTATCTCTCATTATTACCTTATTATGAATCCAATTTCGAAATGAAATCACTAATGCAGTTTCATCATTCTTTCATGGCTATTATTAGATTTGAAACGAATCCTAGAAAAAAAATCAAGAATGAATTAATTGGTTATCTATGGTATCTCTTTATGAATAAGATCAAGATTTGGTTAATATTGATAATGCTTTGGGTAGTCATAGGATCTACCTATATCACCATCAAAATTGCTATAGATACTATCCTCCTTTTTTGATGTCTTGAATAAGATATGTGTTATCTGGTGTACTTCTTATATCAGTATATATTCTAATTCCTTCCAAAAACAACAACTCTCATACTAATCTATATCAGTATCAAAGTCAAAATATCCTGATCGGTCATTGGAGCAAACTTCACTCGCTACTTGATAAGAGACAATGGAGGGAAGCAATAATTATTGGATCTGCATTAATTCTTGGAGGACAAGGGGTCTTGACATGGTGCGAACAATATCTTTCTTCAAGTGTTACTGCACTTTTGTTTAGACTGTTACTATATGCGTATTACTTATTGGAAAGATAGCATTTAAAGAAAAGGTAATGAAATTAACAGTACTTGGATTATTATGGGTTCCATTGGATTCATAATGTTATTATTCCTTCTTTGGCAGCACAATTTCTAGAATTCGATTCTCCAGGTAATACATTTGAATTGGTATGCATATTCGCATTGACAATAGCTGCACTTAGCTGGTCGGTTGGGTCGCTGTACTCCTCTAACGTAATTCTGCCTGTTAATGTTCTAGTTTCAACCGGCATGATGTTATTTGTAGGTGGATTTTTTTTAATTGCAATGAGCTTCCTGACTGGCGAATTACAGGATTTTCATGTATGTTCAATTTCTTCGGAATCCATGACCTCATTGTTGTATCTAATCACCGTAGGGTCAGTGGGATGGGTAGGTTTTTTTGGGTTCTCAGAAATACATCAGCATCATTAGCAAATACTTTTACTTACTCAAGTCCTGTGGTTACTGTGATTCTGGGATGGGTTATTCTAAGAGAACCTATCACAGAGCAGATAGTATTTGCAACCCTCATATTAATGATAGGAGTAGTCTTGATTGTAAATAGGGATAAATATTGATATTCGTAACTGGCACAATAGAATCAAATTAAACGATTCTATTATTTGACAAGTAGCTAAGTTACTTCAAGTACGATCATTAGCCTCAAAAAATGAGTTGATGGTCTTAAACCAAAAGGGCTTTTTGATATACCAGAAGGGTCTAGACAAGTATATGAAATCCATTGCCGCTTTGAAAATGAGTAAGATTATCAAAACAGAGACATTGGTAGGAACTGTTGCAATCGTGTTAGTAACTAGTGGAGTGTCACTAATACTATTTCAAACTTCAAATGCTACTAGAATAGATAACATGGACATCAATAAAACCATTGGTAACACAACCATAACTAATTTTGCCTATTCAAATCCTGTTCTGGGAAGGATATTTTTGAATGGAACAGATACGTTGACTAGCTTTAATTCAATCAATAAAACATTTACTCAGGTATCCTATACGGGTGAAAGAAGGATAAAGCCTCCTCTAACTCCTAATATAACAATTAATGGCACATAGAGCGGTAACTTATTTTTAGTTCATCACCATGAATGTATACTATCGTAAATGGACAAAGCATCATTACAACCAATAACTATAATAGTAGTGGCAATATGAAACCCGACAACGCAACTGCCGTCATGATTGACCTTAATGGAGTAAGACCTGATGATCCAAGAGTCTCTACTGGTATTGTATTTTTCAAAACAAATTCCACTGGTCATCTAGACTTTCTCGATAATATGATCGCAATTTGTCAAGTAAAAGCCTCGCCCAAAGGTACTGACATTCGAATGTGACAATGGAGAGGTTCTGATATCTTGTTTGAATAGGCATGTAAATTGATTCTTTTTAACTATCCCCATCCATTTTATTGCTCTCTGATGCAAACAAAGATCAAATCAAAATAATGGATTTGGGCATTCTAAATTATGATTATTGATTAGTCTTTCGTATAATCGTAGAAATATTGTTTAATTACTCTACGCACACTAGCAAAGGATTAAGTGACTGATAAGATTGAGTCCATCAAAGGTATAAAAAAATGAGATGCGAGAAT
>QCWC01000301.1 GCA_013114705.1 Candidatus Nitrosocosmicus sp.
GAAAACTGACTCAAAGTTTAGAGCCTAAAAAATTTAGTTTTTATATTAAAGAAATATTTATCATCAACATACTTAATGTCTTCAAACAATTTGACCATAGATATTGATACTCAAGGATTAATAACAGATCTACAAAAGTTGATAAAAATACCAAGTGTTTCTGCAAGAAAGCAAAATCTGGAAGAATGTGCTAAAGAAATCGTTGAAATGATGAAAGGAATAGGGATAGAAGCAGAGTTATTACATCTTCTTGAAAGTGATCAGAAAAACTCTAGTAGCATTCCACCACCATTAGTTTATGGGGAGGTCAAATCAAAATCTAATCCCAATGGTAAGACTTTATTGTTTTATAACCACTATGATGTCCAGCCAGAAGAGCCTATAGATCTGTGGGATTATGAGCCGTTTGAAGGCACAGTAGATGGCAATCTAATTTATGGACGAGGCGCCTCAGACGACAAGGGTGAACTTGTAACTAGATTAAAAGCAATAGAATATTTTCTAAAAAATTTAGGCGACGTGCCAATAAACATAAAGTTCATAGTGGAAGGAGAAGAAGAGATTGGAAGTAACAACATCTCAAAGTATCTAAAAAAGTACAATGAGAAATTTAAAGCCGATATAGTTATTTGGGAATTTGGTTACGTTGATCAGGAACAAAAGCCCATTATCAGTCTTGGGATGAAAGGTCTATTATACGTGGAATTAACTGCCCAAGGCGCATCCAGGGATGTTCATTCAAGTCTAGCAGTTTTGATAGAAAATCCAGCTTGGAGAATCATAAAAGCATTATCAACGATGGTTGATGATAAGGGAAAAATATTGATAAAGGATTGGTATAAAGAAGTCAAAGAGTTATCCAAAGAGGAAAACATAGTGGTAGATAATGAACCCTTTGATGAGGACAGTTTTAAAAAAGAGTACGGTATCAGCAAATTCATCAACAATCTTAAAGGAAAAGGAATCAAGAAGGCCTTAATTTGCGAACCAACATGCAATATTTCTGGATTAAATTCTGGCTATTCTGGACCGGGGGCAAAAACCATAACTCCTTCAAAGGCAATGGTAAAGATCGACTTTAGATTGGTTCCAAACATGGACCCAATGGTGCAGTTTAATAGGCTACAAAATCACCTTAAGGAAAATGGCTTTGATGATATTAAAGTTACAAAGATTCACGGAGAAGCAGCTGGTAGAACAGAACTAAACAATCGATATGTAAAAGTAATTCAAAATTCTGCCAATGAAATTTTTGGAGATTCAATAATATCTATTTCATCTGCAGGAACCGGACCGATGTTCGACTTTATAGATTTGCTAAAAGCACCCTGCATTTCAATTGGCGGGACATACATTTTCTCAAGAATACACTCTCCCAATGAATATGCTAGAATCGACCTTCTTGAAAAAACGACCAAATGTATGATAAGAATCATTGACAATATTTCAAAAACTCCCCTGTCAAGCATTTAGCAGCAATTATTGATCGATTTTACTTATAAGTATGAAAAGAGTTTTTACTATTATTGAGTTTTGAAGGGACAGATGAAGGAAGGGACAAATATAAGGACAGGGATCGAGTTATAGACATAGACAATGATTACTTGCAAGACTGGAATAAAACCATAGTAAAAAAAGTAGACGACAAAAATGATGGAATAAGAAAGATAAACGAATACTTGCTTCATACCGCAAGGATTATTGATTATCCTAACCTCAATGTATCAGAATATTTGACGCAGATCGATGAAATAGGAAAAGAACTAAGTTCAAAGATAAAGTACTCAAAGAGTATGAGGCCGACTCAGGTTATTGAAAAATATAATGATTTTTTCTTTGAAGAGCAAGGATTCAAGCCGAACCTAAGCGACTATTACAATCCGGTTAATAATTATCTCAACATAGTATTAGAAAAAAGAACAGGAATTCCGATAACACTTTCATTATTATATATTCATATTGTAAGTTATCTGAATTTTGAGCTGTATCCAGTTAATTTTCCCTCTCATTTTTTAATTAAATATGTGTTGGATGAAGAAACAAATGACTTTATAGTAATTGACCCATTTAATAAAGGTCGAATAATAGACGACTATGTACTACAAGATGTTTTGAAAAAGGCATATCCAGGATTAGATATATCCGTTTCCAAAGATTTGCTTGAAAAAGCAAAGCCTAAACAAATTCTAATTAGAATCTTAAACAATCTGAAAAATGGATATTCTGAGGTAGATGATCTTAACAAGATCATGAAAATTAATGAAATGATTCTTTCACTGGATAATTCAAACCCTGAGGGAATAAGAGACAAGGGAATAATCCTATATAGAAACAAAGAATATGAAAAGGCTTTAGAAAATCTCTATGAATATATCGAATTAAATCCCGAAGCAAATGATATCGACAGTATATTAGAGCTGGTAAAACAGATAAGAAATACAATTTCAAGTTAGATTTGGAATTGCTATTTTCATTGGTAGAAGACGAAACTAAATGGTTAGCATATCAAAGCAGTCGTGTAATCCTATTTTAAAGTAAAATTTGGGTCAATATCAACAAGTTAGATATCGTTATTGAGTTCATGTAAGTATTTAACTATTCTAAGCCTGCAAGAAAAAACCAGGTCAATATTACAGTTAAAATAGTCAATTATGTTAAAAACCATTCGTTAACATCTAGCGAATATGAAATTTTCGTATACCCAATGAATTAATATGCCTGATAAATTATAGCTTTATTTCTCACAATAACAACCT
>QCWC01000302.1 GCA_013114705.1 Candidatus Nitrosocosmicus sp.
TTTTTATTGTGATAAATGTAATCAACCTCGTACATATAAACCTGATAAAAAAGTGTTTTTCATAAATAAAGAAGATACTGAATGTCTTGAATGTAATAAACAATGTAAACCTACTGTTTTCACTAGAACAAACGTTGTAAAAGTAGAACTACAGGATCCAGATTTATTTAATGAGATAGAGCAGTTACCTGTATTTTTGTTTGACAAAGACACAATAAATATTGGTATCGGTGAACATGTAACCATTGACGGAGAGGTATTCATACACAGTACAAACGGTACAGATAAAGGAAAACTTTTTACCTATTTTTATGCTGAATCTATAAAGTACGAAAACAGAAAGGACATCGTTTTAACGGCTCAAGATATTACAACAAACGAAAAGTTCAGAAACAAAATTGGCACTAAAGATATAATTCCAAAACTGGTCCAGATGTTTGATCCTGAAATAATTGGACATGAAGTTGTCAAAGAAGGAATACTATTGGCAGCAGTAAACACAGGTGTAAAAAATCAAGAATATACCAATACCAGTCGTAGACAAAAAACCAAACGTGAGAGAATAAACATGTTATTAATAGGTCCTCCAGGATTGGCAAAATCTTCATTATTACGTTCAGCAGCTAGACTTGTAAAAAATAGCAGATATGAAAGTGCCCAAAATTCTACAGGTAAGAGTTTAACGGCCATTATATCAAAAGAAGATGATATGCCAACACTTAGAACAGGACCGGTCCCACAATCTAGATATGCCTTCTGTGCTCTAAACGAAATCGCCGGACTTGCTTTTGATGAACAAAAACATTTACTTGATATTATGGAAGAAGGTTTTTTTACTAAAAACGCATATGGGATAAATGCAACTATACATTCTCCAACTACTATTATTGCTTCTTCTAACCCTATTTCTACAGACTGGAAAGATGCTGAAAAAATAAATACTCATGAAATTCCTTTACTGGGTCCATTAAAGGATCGTTTTGATCTAGTCTTTCCATTTAGAACACCAGAAGATAAACAAGAGATAAAAGAATATGTTGATGAGAAGGGAGAACAGGTACTTAGAACATTACCGACATACGATCCATTCATTATCAAATATATCGAACATGCAAAACGACTTGATCCAAAGTTTACCGATGAAGTATTGGCAATGCTTAAAAATTATTTTGTTGATATATGTAGTAACGAATTTGTTTCATATAGAAGATTTGATACTTTAATCCGAATATCCAAAGCCAGAGCAAGATTAAAACTTAAAGAATTTGTTGATAGGGAAGATGCAGTAGAAACGATGCAGTTTTACAATATCATTTTACATCAATATCAACAAGCCGTTGCTATAACAATCAATTCAAGAACTCTAACCTATACCATATGTTTATCCATCCTACAAAACTTGAAAACAGGTATTTCCTTGGAAGAATTGTTAAAACAATCCTGTGAAAAAGATGAGAAGGTAAAAGTATATCTTTTACATTCAAACACCTCTCTAACTCTAACATATAACAAAAAGATAAGGCCAGTATATGATATGTTACGGGATCATCCTAATGTTAAAGTAATCAGAGAAAAACCCACAGTATTGCAGTGGTTTGATGATAAGTATAAGACAGAAGCAGGAAACAATGACCGTAAACCATGTGACCTATATGACCTAGATGACCTAGAAACAAATACAAAAACAGAGACTATATCAAAACAAGATATTCCTTTTAAACAAACGACAGAAATTAGGGATACTAATCAATGGTCATATAGGTCAGATAGGTCAGATAGCAATAATAAACAACTTTTGTACTGTAACTATTGCGATAACTTTACTTCTTATGATGAACAGGAAATTGTAAAACATTCGATAAACAAACATCCAAGAAAAGTAGCATTACCGACTAGACAAATGTTAGAGCATGATGGATTATCGTTAAAGGGAAATCCTTGGGAGTAAATGTAACTTTGAAAAACAGAGCAAATTATTACAAATGTGAGCATAAATGACTAGCTAAAATGTTACAGTCTATGTATGACAAGACAAAAGGCAATAAAACTGCATACACACTAGGGAAGTAGTCAGTCTAATCCATGCTAATCGTTGTTTCATAATGTACTAACATTAATCAGCACAAAAAGTGTCATTTCATTATTGGAGAAGGCAGTAAATATTTTCAAAAACTATAATGTTTTTTTCATTGTATGCTTAACAAAATGTTAACCAGTTGAGCTCAAAAAATATCTAACTAGTTAATATTTCCATTTCAAAAAAGTTCTATTTTTAACTCTAGTTTTTCCATTTAGAAAAAAGTTAAAATAAAACTTGATAGCTTGGCTAATTTAATATTTTATTAGTTTTGAAAAAATCAAAAAGACAAAAATTGGTTTTACTAGAACTTGTATCTAGTTGTGAGTATCATCACTTAAACGAAAAAGAGGCCATGGGTTTCATCAACAAGTTTCTACACAATAGAACTATTTGCAGAAGAACATATTACAACTACAAAAAACAGGTTTATGAAAAAGAAAGCGAGGATAAGATTTTTCAGAGGAAATTGAATCGGTACACACCAAAATTCTCTAGAAATATGGCTGATATTTTATTTGACAAAGGAAAGTTAAAGCAAGAGTATAGAAATTCTCTGATTGACTATTTAATTTTCAATGAATTTTCAAAACAGGAAAAGATGCCAAAATACTATAAAGATTTGTACGCACGTGGTGATGCTATTATCAAAAATACACAAAAATTAGCTACCTATC
>QCWC01000029.1 GCA_013114705.1 Candidatus Nitrosocosmicus sp.
CTTACTAATCAATTGGCTTGACGTGGTATCCGAGAGTAATTTTTTTTCCATTGTTAAGTCGAGTGTGGTTGGGAAAGTTATATTTATTGATAATGGAAGGGTATATGACTGAGGAGCAATACCAGCAGGAGCTTCAACTATGAGGCTAGATATTGCGGTATTTAGAGGCAAAATATCCACCTTGTCCTGTGCTAACTTTGTTATTAAATTATCATTTGAAATACTTCTTGATAATTCAATGGAAGCTTTGGAATTCAAGATCGTCTCAGATTGTATATATATCTGAATTGTTTTTTTCTCTCCAGGCCTCAATTCAACTGTTGTAGGTATTACATTAATTGTGAATTCAGGAGAAGGTTCAGTTTTCATCAAATTATTGCTTATATCCAAATCATAGGCAATCGGAATTATCACTTTATCAAAATAGTTTAGAAACTTCTCATTATGTGTCAACGTGTGTCCCCAAATCCCCAGGTGTACTACCTTTCCTTTTCCATAGTTCATCATATATGTTGCAACAGTGGCATTCTGATAGTTGTCTGTAAGGTTATAAGCTTCATAATCAAGCAATATTTTGGCATCTGGATTAGTAACATATTGTTCTTCAGTGTGATTATAGTTAAAAGGATTGTTTCTAAAATATACTTTTTCCCAAGAGGGAATGTCCAAGAAATTACTACCCATCCATTCTTTATTCTCATCTAACCACCTCTCAGATGTACCATGTTTTGCAGAATTGCCATCAATTTTCCAATCATGACCATTAACCAGGGATATACTATCTGAACTTTTATTGTAACTTACCTCTGCATACAAGACATTCGCTTCAGTAAATACTATAGTACCACCATTTGATACAAACTTTTTGAGGTTGTTGTATTCCGATTGCGTAACATATTCAGAATGAAACAAAAACAAAACATCATAAGCATTTTTCCCGTTATTTTGAAAGATATTCCCTTCATGGACATCAACATCAGTAATTTTTGATATAAAAGTAAAATCTTTTTGTAAGTGTTGTAATAAAACGTTAAAGTAATTGATATATGGTATATCATTATATTCAGGGTGTGTATAGAATGGAAATGGTCCATGTGGAATAGGTCTATCCTTTAGGAGATCAAGATCTGTTGTTATTAAGACAATACTTCGATCATCGTCCCAAAGTAAATTACTATACTTTGTATAAAAATTATAGAAAGAACCATTTTGATATGCAGCGTATGTAAAGGTAGGTTCAACTAATGCAACTCTTTCTACGGGTTTATGTGGAAGTTGACCATCAACTAGCTTGATAATATTAGCTGAAGTAGCATTAGTTTGATTTACGTTCATAGATGAGGGGCCACTAGTATTTAATTGTCCTTGGGTTTGCGCATGACCATATTGATCTACTGAAAAGGATATAGCACATAGCCCCATTAACAGTGATAGAAATAAAGAAATGAATAGTATATTCTTATTAGTTTGAGATACAAAAAACCCATTAACCTTGTACCATTCGTGTGGACACAATTATACAAAATAGATTTTATATTAAATATTTATGTATATCCACTTTCTACTCTGGCAAGAGTCTTTCCAATGGTCTCATTTCGACGGTTATCATTATAGCAGGGTACAAACCAAAAATGGTTGCTAGACCTATAGTTCCTCCAATAAACACACAGAATCGTACTGTTACATCCAACCAATTCATCTGGCTTTTATTAAATTAACCTAAAAAGTAGTAACAGAATAGATATATACAATGATTAAGTTCTAAAAATTTTTAGTCTTAATATTTGGTAATGAAAAATTATATCATATTTAATCAATCTAATTTATAAAATTTTAGTCAAAAAATGTAAATTTGATACTAAGAATATTGAAAATGATTCAAAGATCAAACATTTTGAAATATATTAACAGTTAATTTATCATCTATTATGATTTCAAAATATCAGTGCTCTAATCTACCTATGCCGTCTAATTATGCTTATCAATCAATGCGCTCTTGTTATGTGAATTCCCATACTAGTGGACGTCAAATAGAAATTGATATCCAATCAAGACTTTAATTTGCTATATAGATTAAGAAACACTGGTAGAGATAGTTCAGCACGAATCTTTTCCATGAAAAGAAACCTTATAATCTAGTTAAATGTCGTTAAGCAAATTCCATTTTGGTTTGCTATGAGAATTTCAACAAGGAGACAAGTTTAATCAGTTTAACGTTTCACTCTGCTAACACCTTTTCCTAAATTTTTAAATCTTTATTGGTTAATATTTTCACTTATTATAATGCCTATATTTTTTTGATGCTCAATCAATTCTTAAATAATATTAACAGATTACTAAAACAGCGTTGACTTTGAGTCTGTAGGTATATTTTGTTGCTTGCAATTTGAAAGAAACAAAAAGAATAACAATATAAACTAAAAGAACTATGATTTATGATATGAGTCGTTACAATAGTAACTAGATTTTTCTCATGAAAAAAATTATTGTTGGGCAGCAGCATTATTGCCCGTGTTGTTTTGACTTTGTGTATTTTGGTTGTTTCCTGAACCTGATGTGCTGCCACCAGAAACTACACCGCTATTCTGAGTAGAGGATTGTGATTGACCTATACCTTGACTGGCTTGGTTACCACCACCACTACCGCTACCGCTACCGCCTTGTTGTCCGACTGCGTTACTTCCAGTATTTGTTTGACTTTGTGTATTTTGGTTGTTTCCTGAATCATTGGTATTTCCACCAGAAACTACACCACTATTCTGAGTAGAGGATTGTGATTGACCTATACCTTGACTGGCTTGGTTACCACCACCACTACCGCTACCGCTACCGCCGCCACCGCTTTGGGCTGCTGCGTTATTACCTGTATTTGTTTGACTTTGTGTATTTTGGTTGTTTCCTGAACCTGATGTACTACCACCAGAAACTACACCGCTATTCTGAGTAGAGGATTGTGATTGACCAATTGCTTGATTTGCAATATTGGCACCGCTACCTTGTCCTCCTTGTTGTGCTAATGCATTGTTTCCACTATTTGCTTGG
The DNA here is from genome assembly GCA_013114705.1 of Candidatus Nitrosocosmicus sp. GTDB lineage: Archaea > Thermoproteota > Nitrososphaeria > Nitrososphaerales > Nitrososphaeraceae > Nitrosocosmicus. Next base: position 3,043 of record QCWC01000029.1, read on the forward strand.
TTTTGAGCATTCAAATTATTACATGATACAAATGTTCCTGTTCCAGAAACACACAATGCATTTTGATTTGATGATTGTGATTGACCTATACCCTGATTAGCTGTGTTGCCCCCGTCATCATCGTCATCATCGTCATCATTGCCACCGCTTTGGGCTGCTGCGTTATTACCTGTGTTTGCTTGGTTTTGAGCATTCAAATTATTACATGAAAAAAGAGTACCATCGCCAGAAACACATACACCCAATTGTGTAGATGATTGTGATTGACCTATACCCTGATTAGCTGTGTTGGTTGATGCAAACGTATTCATAGTTATTGAGGTTGGACCCAAAAATAGTATAAACGAGATCGCCAAGACTGTTGACGCAATTATTGCTTTATTTACATTGATGATATTTTTCATCAACTTTGAAGTATTCATAAAAGTATATAAACTGAATTCTATGTTTTTCAGACATAATATTGTACAATGATTTTTATATATACAAATATACAAAAAATATTATCATTTGTTTATCACCTAATTTTTTTAAAAAGATTATTTTGGATTTTCCTCTTGTTTATTGCTTCTATTCATATAAGCGGGTCTCTTCAGTTTAATATTTCTAAACCTGTCCATTCTTGAAGTTACCTTAGTTTCTGAAGCTGAATAAGGGTGTGGAATTACTACGACTCTTTCAATGGATGGAAATTGAGAACTGATTACTAGCTGAATTTTTAAAGATAACATTTCCACTTCTTCAAGTGATTCCTTGCCATCAACTGCTATATGTATTTCAGCTTGATCAATCATACCAGAAGAACGAAGTAAAACATCTCTAACAACGATTTTTTCGTCACTAAATTGCTCTGATATAATATTCTTGATAACTACTGTAAGTTTTGGATTTTGCCAGGAGTCTATTAGTATCAACGATGATTTTTTTAGAGATAAATAGGAGACAGAAAAAATATAACACGCTATAATCATCCCACCTATTCCATCCATCTGTACAAATCCAAACTGTGTTGCAACAAGTATACTGAAAAATCCTATTACAGATGCCGATCCGTCTTTGATTGAATTTCTTGCATCGGTCTTAAGTGAAAGTAGATTGTACTTGTTAGCAATAATGCGCATCTGAAATGCTCTGTGCAGAGATAATGCACTTGCTCCTGCCAATACTGCCATGACAAGGTAAGGATGTTTAATTTCATGAGGGTGAATTAATGCTTGATAAGAATTGTAAAATATGATCACACCAATTACTATCATTCCAATTGCAGCTATTAGTGCTGAAAAACTTTCAACTTTGTGATATCCAAAATGAAACTTCTTATCGGCCGGTCTGTGTGCAATTCTCAAACCTAGTAATACTATAAAGGAAATGGCTGCATCAGATATTGAGTCAATACCATCGGCAGTTGCAACAACACTACCGCTAAAAATACCGGTTATTATCTCAACAATACCTATAGCCAATAAAGTTACAACGGAAATCTTTGCAATTCTTTTTCCCGCAATTATGCCTTCTTGGACTAAATTGGGCGATTGCTGTGGCCTATTGGTACCGCCTTTGATTAAATTTTCTTTTAGTTCCGCAAGATCATCAGTAGATTTATTTTCTTTCTTGTCTTCTAAATCGTCCAAATTAATAAATTGTTATTATTTCATTATAACACTATTTAAAATTTGCTAGCTCACAACTCTTTATAAAAAAAATTGCTAAATATTTGATTGGAATGTTTATATAATTCATAAAATAATTGAAAAATTAAATTAATTTGAATATTCTCAAATAATTGAATAATGATTCTGTTCTTTTGTTTATTTCAGTACCTTTATTTCGGAAAAATTCCATTGGGAGTTGTGGTAGCAGAACAATTTGTGTCGATATCAATTTCCTTAGTTTAACGTAATGGGATCAGCCGGATTTGAACCGACGACCTCCAGCGCCCGAGGCTGGCATCCTACCAAGCTAGACTATGATCCCTCCTTCTTTATTTCAGAATATCATATGATCCTATATTTATTATGTCTCGGTCAATCGATCTTGCTTTCCGCTGAATGAGAGTCAATACTCATGACTATACAAAATCAATATCTATCTCATCTCTGCATGTGGTTAATAGTTTATCATCAAAAGGAGTAGCAGACCGACCGAACATAGTGTCCCTGCAATCCTTTAGTATTCCATTTTCTAAAAGTTTGAATGCAATAGCATAACTAATAGGGAAAGCACCTGTCGCACCTGGTGAATTATAATTAAGTATGTGCAAAATGTTATCTCGCATAATGAAAATCGGATTTGGTACAAAACAGCCGTCTTTGTCTATCAAAACTGATCTGATTCCAGCAGTACCACGAATTCTAAACTCTTTCGGATCAATAGAAGGAAGGAATCTTTTGACCCTATTAATCATGTATCTTTTGGAAATACTACTAAATGCCTCCTTAGAAATTAGATCTAGCAATTCCTTTCTAAGTAGTGTCTTGTGCATCCGATGACCTTTTTTGGTCATCAATCGATATATCTTAGGAAGTAACTCTCTTGCATTGTCAAAATTGTTGTATCCATAAGGTGTAAAAACTGGACACGCATTAGGCCCTATTTCTCTTGTGCCACTAGCCCTAATTATCCAATGTGGATCTAAAAAAGGGAATTGCTGGAATTGAGGTACAGAATAAATACTATGACTAGTCAAGCTATCGTATTTTGGGGGGGCAATCCAGTATTCTCCCCTAAAGAAAAGATCCTGATATGGATTCTCCAAGTGTAAACTGTTTAAAATATTAATTGAATTGCTACCGGAGGCATTTATTAAAAAGTTACAATCAATTTCTTTTTTCGTTCTTTGGGAAGAATCAATATATTCTACTATTATAGATCGACTTGAAGGAGCATTGTTTTTTATGCGAGTGACCTTTGAACATGTAACGATTTTTACTAGTTTATTATTGTTTGATATTTGCTCGGCCAGCGTTTGTGTAATTCGACCGTAGTTCACAGATGCATCCTTATTACACAAAATGGCCGCTTGACATTTTAGATTGGGTTCAATTCTAGATACTTCCCTTTCGTTTAGAATTTTTATTTCAGAGTCACTAAGACCATTTTTTAAACCCCATTCAAAGTGCATTAAGAGAGTTTTTTCAGATTGAGTATCAATTGCAACTTCCATAACTCCATCTTCAACAAACAAGAGATCGTTAGAATGACAGTATTTTTTCCAAAAATCATATCCATATAAGGCGGCTTTGGCCCAAATTTTTTTCTTTTCGGGATTATAAATAAATGGCGCATGTACTTTACCTGTGTTTCTCGAACTTGTATGCAACCCTGGTTTATCTTCCTGTTCTATGATGGTAACCTTTGAACTAGATATTGAAGAGATTGCAAAAGCTAGTGTGGTTCCAAGAATCCCAGCTCCTATGATTACAATGTGATCGTTATTGTTAATTGTCAGACACTTTTTCCAAAGTCTAAAAAGTTATCACTATACTCCAGTCATTGTTACCTTACCCATCATCAACGATTGGTTAATTTCACTTATTTCATGACTCTTATGCTTTCTTCGTTCAATAACATACCCCGATTTGGAGTGATAATAAATTATCATGTCGGTAGGATAGAATGAAATAATGGAATGATTATCTGAATCAGACGCAAGGTGTCTCAGATGAATGTTCTCCCATTCAAAGAGCTTATCTATATCACCATCAAAATGAAAGTTACTTCCGCAACTACATTCTACATTTCTCCAACTTTCTTTGATATTTCTAAGCCATCTATCTTTTTTTAATCCTGTTCTTTCCGTATCTTCAGGTCTCTTCTTCAGATCGGATTCAATGCCATTTTTGGATGATTGCAATTCTTAAGTTCCGGCGCCCCAAGCCATATATAGGATCCTTTTGTTTTAAATCTGTTACTTTTCTTTTTTATGACTTGGGGCAAATCAACCGACCTATTGCCGCTTTATTTGGTAAGTCTGATACTTTAGGTGATCAGGATTTTTTTTAAAAGCAGATCAACAGGGGTAATATGCATTACCTTCTAAAATCGATTTTAGCATTTGAATAATCTAGACTATTCCATTCGATATTGAAACCCAAGAAAGTAAGCAACTCTATATGTATTCTTTCCGGCAATCCCTTTGAAATCATTAAATCACATGCTTCTCCAACCGTCTTCTTCCTTTTGATGTCATCTATAATCTCTTTTGTAAATTCCTCTTTAAGCAAGAGATCATTTATCATTACATGTTTATTTTTGATCAGTTCGTCGCCAAACTGTTTCTTAAATTTAAAATTCTTATCGATTAAATCTACAAGTTTAATTTTCAAAAACTTGTTATCTGAGTGTTCATTTTTTAATAATTCTTCTAGATCGCTTAATGATGTGATATTCTTATCAGAAGTGCTAAATTTTTTCAAGAACTTTACAACATTTTGAATCAGTATACTTTGACTCGATTCATCTAAAAGCTCATCATTTACGTAATAATTATCAATATTTTTCAAAAATGAAATAATGTCTTTAAAAAAGATTTTGTCCCTTTTATATGAAGTTATTAATACATTACTATTTCCTTTAACTTGAGATATTTTCTGACTATCGTTAATTTCGTAAGACATTAGGTTTTCATGATTAATAACAAGGATCATGTAAAAATTCTCCTCTTTATTTTTATTTTTTACTACATCGTAAATTTTTGATAATTTCCTTTCGAGGTATTCTTTTGTCCAGAAACCAATGATTTCCACAATTACTTTATAGTTGTATTTAGAGAACAAAAAGTCAGGAATAAATGCCGTTTTTTGTCCTGTTACAAGAGGTTCTGGTTCTCTTTCGATTGTCCAACCCGTATTAAACAACTCAAATTGTTCTTGAAATATGCTTTCTATCCTGCTATCAAAAAGGATTCTCGAATTAGTACCAGATGTACTCGTATCGGTCATTATTTTGCCTAAAAATTCTCTATTCAAGTCCTGATCATCGTATTTTTTACTCGAATTTGCCTTATTCAAGACAGGGTTTTGAGCTGATAAATTATATGCAGGCACAAACGAGTTTTCATAAATATTAAGATCTGTATATGCTGGAATAGATTCTGGGTACGCATTTTGGGTAATTTCAAATTCATAAACAATTTTTTTTCCACCATGTGTTATTCTTAAGATATCTGCATTTATATCCCATCTATCGGCCGTCATTATAATTGGGAATAATTTCGCAATAGCAGTTCCATATCTGTCAGTAAGTTTTAAAACATTTAGAGCACCTTCAATTGTACATACAATTCTTTTTTTCTTGGTTAGTTTGTTATTAGATTCTTCATAATCCTCTTGTCGTGATCCTTCCACTTCTAACCAGTACATCAACCCGAGTCTCTTAACTTCTCTCAATACCTTTTTCCATATCGTGCCTGCATTTGAGGCAAGATCTAATACTAATTTCATCTTCAGACACCCAAATAATAAAGTCTGAATGAGAGAAATGTTATACATTAAGAGTAACTTAACTTCTGTGATAGGTACAAATACCTTGATTACTGAATTTTCATCCTGATCTGACCACATCATTTTTGATAGCATATCAGGTGAAGTTTTTAGGTTATCAGATATATTTTCTAATAGTACTTTTCGTCTATTCTCATTTATTGCAATGCCTTTTGAAGCGGATTCATCAAATACTATTCTTCTTATCTCTGATGCTGTTAGGTTCTTCATCAAGCCTCTTGTATCCTTGATATTGTGTATGGGATCATTTTTAGTACTTTCTTTCGCTTTCAATCGCGGTTGTGAAAATGATTCAAATACACATCTTCTTTCTAAAATTGTTGCAAGCCCTCTGACAAGCTTGTAATCTTTATAAGTGATCTCTAAATCCTTGAGTGATTGATCCAACTTCTCCTTGGCTAGTTTATGGTGATAGCAATAATCAAAAACTTGGATTATATGTGATGCTAATTCCAAATCCTTTGAGTTCTGTGCGATGGAACACATTACTGGATATATTCTGTGATTCTTGTTGTCTAGTCTATATCTCAGCAAATCGTTTGGGATCAATTTTGCAATTTAACACCTTGGGTTCCTATTTAATAAATCTCCAAAAAAACATTATTTTTCTTTCCTTGATGTATTACTTTATCACGTAATAATCATTTAATCCTTTTTGTATTTATTAGCGTTGTACCTTTCTTATTCCTTTGTTTCTCTTGCTGCTGGTAAAAACTTCACTAGTATCTGAAGAAATTATTTCAATAAGATTAGCTAAATTATCAATATCCTGTTTAGGTCTTAACAATCTTCCAAGTCTTTGAATGAATTCTCTTTTACTACCTGTTCCACTTAATATTATTCCCATATTAGCATCAGGTACATCTGTTCCTTCATCGAGAACCTTTGTTGTAACGATTACTCTATATTGACCTTTCTTAAATTTATCTAGGATTTCTTTTCTCTCCTCATTCTTGGTTTTATGTGTAATAACAGGTATCAGAAATCTGTTAGAAATACTGTAGGCCAACTTTGTATGAACTGTGAATATGATAATCTTTTCTGATAGGTGATTTTCTAGGATTTTCTCAAGCTCTATTATTTTGGCTTGACTATTAAGTGCAATGTCTAAAGCTTCGTTTCTCAGAAGTAGTGCTTTTCTGAGGTTGACATTGGTTGCAGATAAAATGATGAGTTTCTCCAATCTTATGGGATAGTAAATTTTTGACTCTTTTAATAATTGCTTGTATTCATAAAGAGTTCTATTGTAACGAACCATTTCATGTGGTAACATATCGACTTTGATCTTGTTCAATTTGAATTTTGCCAAATGCTTTTGCTGTGATAATTCGTAAAAGTCTTTTTTAAACACTATGTTACCAACTAGTTTATATATGTTGACATGTTTGTTGTCCTCCCTCTCTATCGTTGCGGTCAAGCCCAAACGAAAAGGAGAGATAAATTGTTCCCCGATTAAAGAGTATTTGTCAGACCCAAGGTGATGTACTTCATCAAATATTACAAACTCAAATTTGTTACCCAGATAAGACGATTTTAAATATGCTGAATCATATGTCGTAATAGTAATGCTCTTGATTTCTTCATAACCTCCTCCCAATTTTCCAACATGACCTTTGTCTCTTAGCATGGTCGATACCGCTTCAAACCATTGTTCCATCAAATTTAGGGTGGGAACAATTATTAGTGTTGAAGTATTTGCCTTAAGAATGGCATGTAATGCGATTATAGTTTTTCCAGCACCGGTAGGAAGTACAATACAACCCTTCATATCGTTTATGGCCCATTTCGTTAAGGCTTCGTTTTGATAGTCTCTCAGCTTTACTACATTATCGGTGTGAAATTGATTTTTTTGAAGAGGTACTACGTAGTTAGCTACTCTGTCTTCGTATTCAATTTTGTTTTTTCTAAAAAAATTCTTAATATTTGAATAGTCAAGACCTAAGGCTCGGTGCCTATTAATTCTGGGATCAAATACTGAATAAGGACTATGGAAAGTGCCCTCTATTAAAATAGTGCCCTTATCAAACAATAATTTCGTAGCATTTCTGTTTTTATATATAAATCATAGATGCATTTTTTTATTTAAATATATCATCGAAATAAAAGTCATGATTTTGATCCATCTTTAAGAAATCAATTTTTATGACTGATAAACCCAAAAAGTAGCAGTATTTGGATTGTAAATCTATTGGTCAAATAGTGGTTAAATAATTGAACAGATAATAAAATTAAAAAGATAGTTTACGGCATATAATCTGATAGAAAAATGTCGGGTGAAGAGAGATTATCACAATTTCTTAATGAAGGTAAAGATTGGGAAAGAAAACCTACTAGTATTCCCGGTGTTTTCTTGTTTAAGCTGCCTGAATATCGAGGTAGACCTCCTACTATTGCAATCGAGATCAATCCCCTCAACTCTAATGGTGCTCCTAGTAAAAAGAGAGGCATTGTAATTAAATCCTCAGAAGAACTTAATTCAATTCTTGAATTAATAGGAAATTCCAAAGTTTCTCAACTAGCACAATCAATTGATAATGTAAATCCGGAAAGAAAAGCTGTAGTAAAAAGTGATTCAACCGATGTTTTCGAAATTTAGATTTTTCAGATCTAGATATGACGATCTATACCTCTGACAATATTTAACCTTACTTTGGTCCAATCATATTTTTCTCATCCTTTACTACGAAAAAATTCACTTGTCTTTCGACAATATCAACACGATATTGTACTAAAAACTTTATACAAGAATTCTCTGGTTGTAATTCCAACTTCTCTAGGAAAGACCATTATCGCGCTTTTGGTCTGTCTTGATATACTTCTCAACTGGAAAAACTCCAAAATTCTAATTCTAGCCCCCACTAGACCACTCGTTTTTCAACATTTTAACTTGTTTAAGAAGTATACTCCTCTGTCAAGTCAGTGTATTGCACTGACTGGCAAAATTGCACCAGAGATTAGAAAGGCGTTATGGGATTCCTCAGGATTTAGAGTATATTTTGCTACACCCGAGTTGGTTAATAATGACCTTGCTAATAATTTTTTGAAAAAGAATGACTTTTACCTGATAGTGTACGATGAAGCTCATCGGGCAGTCAAAGATTATAGCTACACTCGTATATCTAGTCAATTTTATGATGAAAGGCCGGAACAAAATGATCCTCCCCTTGTACTTGCTTTATCTGCGAGTCCTGGTTCCACAGAAGATAAAATCAAAGAAATTTGTGCCAATTTGTTTATAGAACAAATGATTTCAAAGGAAGAGCGGGATGAAGACGTGTTTCCGTATGTTTACGATACTGACATAGAATACTGTCATGTGACTTTAGATAACTATCATTTGGAAATTTCCGCGCTATTGACCTCCATGATTCATGATAATATCAATTGGCTGATTAAAAATAAGTTACTGAAAAAAAAGCGAGCAGACAGTGTATACAAAAAGGATCTATTGTCACTTAGAGATTATATAACTTCAAATCTCGATCCAAAAAATACAAATCTTTTCTTAGTTACCGCATTAAAGTATCAAGCACTTTCCATGATATTACTTTATTGCCGTGATCTAATCGAATCTCAAGGAGCCTTTGCATTGAGAAAATTTCTAAATAATGCTAGAGATAACTCTACTACCAAAGCTTACGTTAATTTATTTTTAGATACTAGGTTAAAAGAAATTGAAGAAATATTATTTAGAAATGGCAACAAAATCGCACCCAAATTAGCTCATGTATTATTAATTGTTGAACAGTTTCTAAAACCAGAATTAACGAATGTATCTGATAATACAATAAATACATTACCCGAGTTTAATCGAGATCATACAACCAGTTCTTCTCTACTTGAAACTTCGTTCACCAACAATAATTCGATTTCTCTTAAAACCCAAAAAAAAATTCTCATTTTTTCACAGTATCGTGATACTCTAGAAGAAATTACAAAATTTCTGGACGAAAATGGCATACAGTCTAGGGGGTTTTATGGACAGTCTAACCGAAACGGGATAAAGGGTCTCAGCCAGGATAAACAATTATCTATACTTGATGATTTTCGTGAAGGTAAATTCCCGGTACTGGTTGCTACTTCTGTGGCTGAAGAGGGACTAAACATTCCTAATGTCGATCTCGTGTTGTTTTACGAACCAGTTCCAAGCGAAATACGGTTTATTCAAAGGAAAGGCAGAACCGGAAGATTTTCAAATGGAAAGGTAGTGATTCTGGTTTCGGATGATTCTGTAGATATAAAATACACCGAAGCCTCCAAGAGAAAACTACTCAAAATGCGATCAAGTCTCCGAAATACAAATTTCTCATTAAACACCCACAAAAAAAGACGCTTTGATAATCATAACAGAATGCTCGAGTCAGAGATATCTCTACTGTATACAGAATCTGATCAATTTTTGCAATTCGGTAATGGAAAGAAGGAAGAAGGGTCTGATGTTGATATTAAATCCATGAATGATAATCCTATTGTGGAGTACATCTCTTCCAATTCTAATAAAAAGATTAAAACTCTTGTAAAGAGACTGTCGTATAATTATCCTAGGTACAGCAGCGCTGGAAATACTGTTTCCTCACTTTCGAGAAAGAATCTGGAGGATTTGTACGAAGTATCATTGAATTTGGATAGGAAAAAAATAGTTCATAGAGTTAAAAGACAAATCCAAGAACTACTGGGAAAAGCCGGAAGCGCTGGATTGACTGTTTCAAATTTAGAAGAACAGATCAAAGCGGACAGGATGATAGTTGGTGAAGCTATTGATAGCTTGAAAAAGATGAAGCGAATAGTGTTCCTTAATAAACATAAAGATACGGTCGCCCTTATCGAATCAACCAAATTTTTGCCTGGAAATAAATATTCTGTATTCATTGAAAAAGTAATCATTGGCAAGGCAGTTGTAAGAGTAAATGATAAGTGGTATGCCTCGCTTGTCCATCATGACTATTTTGGTCCCAGATCCTTGTTAAAAAAAGGTAACACCCTTGAGATAATTGGTGAAATGTATAGAAGTGAGGGGGTATTACATTTAATTGTAAAGAAAATTTTGTAAATTATTAATGGATATTTGTACCATGCTTCAATAGTTACTTGCATGAGTATTCTTAACTGATGAAATGAAAGTTTGATTTACATGTTAATTATTTACATTGTAAATTGATTATACCCGTTGTAATTGAAATGTGTATTACTTACACTGCAACCAGAATTCAATGACAAATGATAAAGTTATTATAATCTTTGATTGAAAATTAGAAAACGGAATAATCGGTTATGATGATGAGTTTATTCTTTGCAGTTATCCATACATGAAGCGGTGACTTGAAACGTTTCCATCCTCTTGACTGCCGCCGCCTCCTCCTCCTCCTACTGCTCGCTGTTCCTGTTCGGCTTTGATTATTTGTTCTAATTGCTTTTTCAATTTTTGGCCCTGTTCTTTTAACTGTGTAGTTTCAATTTTCAACTTGTCATCGTTAATAAAATTGTTAAAAGATTCAATCAATAGAGAAGCACCTTCTGGATCAGGTATTCCACTTGAGGATGGGATAAGGATTGCAGCACACGGAATTTGGTATGATAAACATGCTGATAGCAATCCACCTGCAATACCCCCAATGAAGGTAGTATACTTTTTGCTCGAATCTTCTATGGCACTTCTATTAAAATTGCTTTGAGGATTTATGTTGTGATCAGAAATATGTTCGTCCTGGTCCTCTTCAGATGATTGTATTTCTTGCTCTTTAGATGATATTACTTCTTGTTCATTTGTGTTGTTTTGTTCCATATTCTCGCTAGCCAATATTACAGCCTTTCTGTCAGAGGCAGGAATGCCTTGAACAGGAATTCCATCTAAAACCATTACTTCTTCTATTGAGTTTTTTATCGCCCAATCCATAACGGCATCCAGAACAAAATGGGTACCATCCATCATTATGGGTGCTTCACAAACTAAAACACACACATTTCCTTGCTTATTTGCATATAGTCTGAACGGATGCCTAAGCTTTCCATCAATAAATATTACACCAGGTGAGATATAGTGAGACTCGACAAATGCTATTTGATACATCTCAAGTTTGTCTATTATATAACTAGTGCTAATTGAACCAACTAAACCTGGACCTGGAAAACCAGCAATCAGTATTGTCTTGTCTTTTTTTAAGTTATTTAAATCAGCAATCGTAATGATTTTTGTCGAAGTAGGAGTTCCAGATGTATTATCATCACCAGAATATGCAGTAGACAAGGAATTCATTGATCAACTATACCTCTCATGCTTGTTATTAATAATATGGTTAATAATAATAATGATTTCCTATCTCAAGAGTTTAAAGATTTCGAAAAATTATCTCTGGTATGTCTAATCATCTTTATCCCTTATCCATTTATATCATCTATTAATGCTAAACTATCTGTTTTAGTTTTAATTTTATTGCAAAAATAATTCGATTTTTAATTAATTGTAACGATCAGTTTAGTTTCTCAAAAATAATAATCATTTCGGTTTGTACTCAGTTA
>QCWC01000303.1 GCA_013114705.1 Candidatus Nitrosocosmicus sp.
AAAAAAGTACAGTAATAAGACTGATTATAATGATGCAAAAAAGAACCTGTATAGTAAGTTTGAAAGTTATATTACTGTTGTATATCACAAAATAACATAACATGTTTAATAATGATTGTAGATACCAAGCACTAATAGAAGAATACATATTAAAATCTTGTACTTTACATACAAAACAATCTTCTATACTATATCAAAGTAGTTGTATCAAGATTGTTAAATGGTGTGATTATTCGTCGACTTAAATTGTTTATTTTTTCTTAAAGGACTTGAGTTGAATCAATAGTCGGATGTATGTTCAAAAAAAATTCAGAATTTCATGCGTTCTATCCAATTAGAGAGAGATAAAAAAATGAGTGCGATCACAGAAAGCTTTGATTTGGGTATTTGAAAAAAAGTTTATGGTTCTTCAGGAGAAGATCCTTGACTGACACTAATTGTATTTATGATTTCACAAGAATGATTTTCAGCTGCCTCAACAATACCAGTAGCTTCTTGGAATGAGTCTACTTGATTGAATTGACCAGTACAATCACCATTAGTCTCGGTAAGCATGGAGACTATTGCATTCTCTCCAAGTTGATTTTCTAAATCCATGGTGTCGAATGTATCTTCTGTCACCGTATAGTTACCTGGAGATACTGAAATTATTGTACCGTTGGATGAACCCTGAAAACTAGTTGAGTCAGATATGTTTCCTGTGACTTCTATACTAAACTGGCCTGATTCCACATTTGCCAAAACAAATTGGCAAATTGCATCATCCGAAGGAATACCCAAAGACGAATCACAGTGAACTGTTTTTGTTACATTTATGGTAGCCATATCTGAATTAGATGACGAATTCACGGACTCTAGTTTAATCTCGCTAGTTACATTGGATTGGCCAAATGACTCTAAGCTCGTCTGGGAAAAACCGCCTACTGATACAGCACTTGATATAAAGAAGACTGCAGCTATGAAAGATAATAATTTAATCAATTGGCTAGTATTTACTCCGAGGACTAATTAATATTTAGTTGATGAGATAAGAAAAGGAGATCCTGTTTAGTCTTGACATCTGATTATTCTAAGGGGAAAATTTTTGTATATGTTGCTACAAAAAATAAATAACTAACTTTGACTTTTTAATAGTCTTTGCAACATTCAAGCTAATAATGTATTAGCGGCCTGTTACCTTAACAAAATTTTCAATTGATTTTCATTTGTTATATTTGCTCGCGGCTAATCATTTTGGATAATTATAAATTACGCTCAAATTAAGCCATTATGCCAACATTAACCGATTCGGTTGAAAATGGTTTTAATTTTGATTCAATAAAACTCAAGTTAATAGAGCCGTAGTCATTGAAACATCAACATCAATACTGAAATCATTGGACAAAAAGTCTGTATTATTTTCATGTTATTGGAAAAAATTGCATATTTATTCTATAAATACAGCTATACAAAATGACACTAGTCTCTAAATCAATCAAGTCTTATAAAGGGCTTTAGCGTACGTTAGGTAAAAAGACCCGCAGGGCGCGAATTTTGCCACTAAAATAATAAATCAAAGTCAATGACTATAATCTTGTTAACCTGATGATGGTAGCATCGCAATAACTGCGAAGAAATTATAGATGAAAATTCTCTACGTTGATTACCTGTTAAGGTGTGAAGGTATTTACTCACAAACCCCACATCCACAATGACATGTAATTTACTTATTAAATGTGGTCGTGATCCAAAAAATTTTGTTTAGTTAACAGGGTCTATATTAGTGTGATATAGTATGATAGGCGACGTGCCTTTCTACTGTTAAAATCAAAATTAGATTATGGCAGAAATTTGTGCTCTATACTGTATTGGACTTGTTCTTGTGATTTTGTTTTGCTCTATATACAGTCACCTTATTATTTACAAATGCTTAGATCCGTTCTATTACAAATCACAATAAGGCTATCATGTGACATTTCAAACAATCATGTTACCGTATTATGATATGAGATATTTGTATGGATCTGATTATTTCAAATCTTTAAATTATGTCAATTCTAATACTGAATTGTGAGTGTAAACAAGAGTATCATAATTTTAGCTTCAATCTTTATGACTTTATTCATAGGACTGGAATATACTAGTCCTAATCAAGCGTTGGCGCAAAATCTTAATTTTACTTATTATACAAGTTGGGGTTCCCCTGGAGAAGAAGATGGGCAGTTTGATGGTCAAAATGATGTTGATTTTTTTAATGGCAAAGTATTTGTACCCGATTATGCAAATCATAGAATTCAAATCTTTGATCCAGAGGGTAATTTTATCACCAAATTTGGAGAGGGTGGTGAAGGTGATGGTCAGTTTCACAAAGCATCAGCACTCTCGATGGATTCAGAAGGTAATATCTATGTAGCAGACCAGTTTAATTACAGAATTCAAAAGTTCGATAATAATGGCACTTTTTTGACAAAATGGGGCTCTGAAGGTGAAGGTGATGGACAGTTCTTGCATCCTCATGTTCCTGCAAACGATGCTACCGGTAAATTGTTTGTCACAGATAGAGATCAGCCTAGCGTGCAGGTATTTTCTACAGATGGTGAATTCCTTTATAGATGGGGCTCTGAAGGTGAAGGCATTGGTCAGCTTTCAAATCCTGAGAGTTCTATAGTTGATTCTCTAGGCAATGTTTATATCGCCGATTATGGTAACGATAGAATTCAAAAATTCAGTAATAACGGTACTTATTTGTCTCAATGGG
>QCWC01000304.1 GCA_013114705.1 Candidatus Nitrosocosmicus sp.
AATCAAGTTCAGACGAGGTAGCCGTATCAGCATTTGCCACATCAATTTGCTTTTGAGGATTCTCTTCTTGAGTGCTGATCTTTTTCAATGGACTTGTTACAGAAGATGATGATGATGGGGCTTGAGGGGAGAAACTAGTTTCATTTTTGCAACAAATGCTGCTTGAAGGAGTGATTACGCTATCCATCCCCTCTGCTCCGAAAGATGCAGGAGAAGATATTGTTGTTGAAATAACAAGGAGTGGAAGTAATAGAACAAGTATAGTGAAATAATTAAAATAATTCATTAATATTAGAATTATGAAATAAAATATAGGAGTTTAATATAATTGAACAACAAAATCATTTTGTTAACAACTAAAGGAAAATTATAAAGTGATCTTTTAACAGTAAAAGCGAACCATTGATGAAGAATAGTACTTACATTTTTAAGTTTACCTCCAAGAAAAAAGTTTAAAGACAATTTTGCATGTCCAAATAATAAGATAGATTTATCTCCCGTGCTCAAGCCCTCATCTTTCATCCTGCCGTATATAGTTTATCTGATTTAGGTTTATGATAGGATAATTGACCTAACTTGCAGCCGTTTGTCATTATTAATGCAACGGCTAATTTGGACTCTATCCATCCCAAAATCAGATCAACACTATCTTCCAAACTAGCCTTGAAGATCATCAAATTGTCTTAATTTGTGGTAATAGATTTCTACTACAACAATTATTTAATAAATCAGGGATTCATTCTTCAAGAACGGTTATTTTACCATATCGGCCAATGTTAAGGCTATTCTCACCTCTAAAAGCTTGAGTGTATCCATTATCTATAGAAATCCTATCACCCTCCTTTACCATCTTAATCTGATCATCCCATAAAGATAACTTTATGCTACCAGTCTCATCCGAAATCATGGCATCTGCAACTAGGGCAGAACCACCTGCTCGTAAATTGACTGTTCTTGGTTCACTAATTTTATCAATAGTGCCTTCAACTGTCACGTGTCTCATATCATTTGTTAGTTCACTAATCTTCATAGTCATTTTTTTATATCTTCAGTTCTAATTAATATAAAAATTTGTCATTTATTTGTTTGTTAATTATTTTGCTTTTATTTGTGATAAGATACATTGATCAAAAGATTATAATACAGAGTTTTGTTCAATATTTTGCAAAGGAGGAGTCGCGTAGCCTGGTCAAACGCGCAGGACTCAAGATTTGAGATAAGATATCCCGTCCTTTAGGGGTTCGTGGGTTCGAATCCCACCTCCTCCATCCATTCCTGGGCTTAAATATAATAGTAGTATGATTTCGTCAATAACATGACTATTCCAAGTGTTAGTTTTTAACTGATAAAGGATTACAAACCAGACATTACTTTTCAACTACGTAAAAATCGTAAGATTTAATCTTCTGATGTCGCATCAACTTATGGAAGTAAAATTCTATAACTGAAAAAAAAGCTGGAAATGACTCTAGCAGACCAAGAAACGGCGCAAGAATTAAAGTTTGAATATGCAGTATAATTCGCTTGAACAAACCGATCTTAGTATACTTTAGATTTAAAAATAATCCTACTTGGTATGATAGGAGCCAAACAGTGCTTGAGAATAACAAGATCAATGCTAGAGTACTATCGAATATTTGTATATCAGTTAGAGGTCTAAATATCTCATTATAACTACTATTAATGTGAGTAAGTCGGTCGAGCCATACAAAAAGATCAAAGGCGATGTTATTGTTCCAATCAAAACTTGCGTAAGAAAACACGCTCAATACTTTAGGTATGTTGATATACATCGCAAGACTTAGTGATATAACACCTGAAACAAAACCCAAAAAGAATGAAGTACATTTGTATATTAATCGAAACTTAAAGAATTTGGAAAAGTTTTCAATATTCTGCAAATTGCCTATAACCCATCTTCTTCTCTGCATGAAATGATCCTTTATATTTAAAGGGGGTTGTTCCAAGAGAATTCCACCATGCCAACCCATTGAGTTCCTTCCATATTTCTTGAATAATTCATATCCAAATCTCTGATCTTCTGCCAAAATTGGGCCAAATTCCCACCCTATCTTGTCTTCAACGTCTGATCTTACCAATAGATTGCTTCCATGCATATGGATTGGAGGAGGATTATGCATATGGGTTACGCATTCAAAACAACCAAATGCCCTCATGGATTCTGCTAGAGCAGTAATTCTATTGGCTTTTTCAAATTTCAGTGGATAAAATATAGGACCTTCACTCGCAATACCTTTTTTTTCCCTGATAAACTTTAGTATTGAAAGGACAGTTTGGGGTACCACGTAGCTTTCATCATCCATATGGAATATCCAATGATCCGAATTTTGCTTCTTCAATTTTCTTCTATGTAATATAGCGTACTGCAATGCTCGGGCCTTTTTTATTGCGTTGGGTGAAAAGGACCGATCGACACATAATACTTCACACGGCTTGGATTTCAGCGTCTTTTGATCATTTATGT
Source organism: Candidatus Nitrosocosmicus sp. (assembly GCA_013114705.1). GTDB lineage: Archaea > Thermoproteota > Nitrososphaeria > Nitrososphaerales > Nitrososphaeraceae > Nitrosocosmicus. Next base: position 2,486 of record QCWC01000304.1, read on the forward strand.
CTTCGGTGACAATAAGAATTTCATATTTAGAATAATTTGTAGATTTACATGATTCTATGATAGACTGAATACCACGTTTTACTACGCTGGTTTTTGTGGCAGATTTGGTAGTAATTTGAAAGATAATTTTGGGATCGTTTGGGATACGCCTAAGATCTTTTTCTATAAATTGACGATTATTTCTTACAAATCTATAAAAAAGTTTAACCGCATTGGGGATAAAGAATATCCATAAAATAGTAGCTATCATT
>QCWC01000305.1 GCA_013114705.1 Candidatus Nitrosocosmicus sp.
CGGAGAAAATATTCATGAACACCTATATAATATTTGTAATTTTTTTCAATTAGATCATATGTGTAGTAAAAGTATGTTGGTAAAATGTGTCACTTGTAATAGAATTTTCTGCAATTGTTGTGGAAAACGAATCAAGTTATAGAGATAAGATATCCAACGTATAGTATACAAAAATACTTGAGCTCGATCACTAAGGAATATGACTTGCTTAATTTTCTCCTTTTTTTAAATAGTAACTTACAAAATTGCAATGATAGTATAACAAAAAATTTTACTTGACCAGATCAAGAGACAAGGTATCAATTGTTCTTTGTGTATCAAGTCAAAAAGGAAATCCAAAATATTTTTCATAGTTTTCTTTGCTTTCTGAGATAACAGGATAAAGTAAATTTTTAGTATAATGATAAATGCGATGCCAGTATTCTACCTGTCAAAATATATGTATAAATACAAAATTAAATTTGCCTATTTTTCTACTCGATATTTAAAATTTGTATTTATATTAATTTCAAAATTATTACGATGGATTCTCATTATTAAACCTCCAAAATTATTACTGATCTTTTTCTTCTTCCATAGCCTCTTGTTTATCGTCTATGTTTTTCACAAATTCCCTAATTTCTTTTTCACTCATAGGAGCTGCAATTCCAACCTCTTTCATTTCTTCTTCTTTTATGGATTTTGATTCAGCCAATGCCGTATCTATTAGTATTTTCTCACGCTCTGCTGCTGATGTTCCAATACTATGCAAGAATTTATATTCAGCCAACGTGGATTTCTTTAGACTTTCTTTTAGTTCCTCATTTTGAGCGATAGCTTTGGCAGATAGATAAAGGCCCATCAATACCACATAAGTTCCGAGCCCAAAAGTCGATGTTGTAGCCGCCCCCCACGGTGGATATACAGTAGCAAGCATGCTAGTCTGGCTTCCAGAAAAGAATAGCATGAATCCAAAACCAGCCAAAAGTAAATAATTTCGGAATCTCTCATTACTTTCAAATTGCTTTGATGATATTCTAAACGCTATGTAAAAGAGAATTCCTCCCCATGTAGAGTTTAGTGATGAAATTGAGATATAAATTAGAGAATAACTGAACTCTTCTCCAAACAGGTGATAATCGCCTATTATTGTTAATGAGAAATATATTAAAGGCAAACTGAGCAAAGTCCAAAATTTTAATTTTCCCATTTTATGAGCATAATGGTACAGAATCATGGCCGTTCCTCCCCATTTTAGATAAAAAGCGATTAGATCAGCATTTGAATAAATTTCAAAAAGTAAATGACGAATATATTTCCAAGGATAAGGTGTCTCTTCTAAACCAGGAAACGTAGGATCAGAATCTGAGGTAACAATAGTCAAAATTCTGTCTTCAAATACTTTTGCATCTGAAACCATGATTGCAAGTAGAGCTACAGCTGTGAATACAAATGATAAGCCATATATCAATACCAATATGGATTTGGATTTGCGATTGCTCTTATACCACCTTAGAAAGATAACTCCGAATATTCCCATCAAAACAGTGGCTAATCCATAACTTATCAAGTCTATCAATGTAGACGCAATCATGGAATAGCTTTCTAATATTGTCAGACCTAATATTACATAAACGAGTACGGCTATTATAAAATACTGAATAATTGTCACCGTATGGTGCATTAAATTAAGGTATCTATTTTTTTTCCTTATTTCTCGACTCCTGTTTCTAACAAATTGCATTATGAAAAGCTGACAAACAATGGTGACACTTAAAATAACTACAAAAGAAGGTACAGCGCCAGGTGAAACGAAAGTAATATCTATTACTTCGAACCAACCCGCCAAGGCGTAGATGATAGTATCAAAACTTAAAACAGCTATGAATACATATACTATAATAAGAATATACTTTGTACCGAAAGTTTTAATTTTGCTAACTTGGTTCAAGCTAGTAAAATTATTTAGGGGCAAATCATCCACTTATTGTTATTTAGGATTGATTTGGTAAAATTACAAATATCAACCGCAAATGGCTAACAATCCCATTCAAGTAAAACGATCAGATTTAATGAAGCCACAAAAAAATGCCATATTAATGTATGACCGATTTATCTTGCAGCAGAGCCTCTTCTTGATATACTTCCAGTATCACACTCTTCGGCTGTCATATTTTCCTCACAATCATCAGCTAACGTTGCATTCGTAGTAGTTGTCATATTGCTACTGTTCATCATCATTCCCATTGTATCATTACTTTGAGCAAAAACTTCGGAGTTATTTGGATCTATAATTGCCGTAAAGGAAAGTGTTGTCACAACTGTAACTGCAATCCAAAATATTGCAAGTGCGTAACTCATTCTGTAATGTATTTCAATACAAGTATTTAAACTTTAATAGGATTTAGAAATACTTTGCAAATTATTCAATTTTGTTGACACTTTATAACAATATTTATCTATATCAAGCTATTCATAAATTAGACAGTTTGATTAAATTTGTTGTAGTAATTAAAAGAATTCAAAACCTGTAATGAACATCATAAACGAAATTTAGAGATACAAATGCATCTAAGAATATTCGAAAACATTACAACTTATCATATGGATAGTGAGACTATAAAACTGGATTGTTGTTGTAAATGTTGGTTGTAGTTAGGATAGAGATATTTAGTTTCTTCCTTAAATTAATAGCTAATTAATTTCCTGTATAATCATTTCTTCATATGAACTATTGTGTTTCCTGATAGCAAT
>QCWC01000306.1 GCA_013114705.1 Candidatus Nitrosocosmicus sp.
TGAGAATTGTCGTAATTATCTACCTTGATATTTATTATACCGTTATCTGCCGGTACAAAATCAATAGAATTTTTGATCAAATTTCCCAATACTTGATTAATTCTCTGAGGATCGCAGTGAATTTGCAACTCCTCACTTACATTTAATTTGGCGTTTAGTTGTATGTTTTTTTTACTATCTTGATTTTTTATTATTTCTTGAAATTCGGAAACTGCAGTATCAACAAGATTTTTTACCCCAATTTCCTGTTTGGACAAGTTAAGTCTATTCATCCCAAGTTTATATATATCAAAGACGTCTTCCACCAACCGTTCCATAGTTGTTACATTTCTTAATATCGATTCTATTGCCTTTTTTTGTTTTGGATTTAATTCACCTGTATATTTTGGTTTTAGTAACATTCCAGCATATGCTTTGATCGGCATTAGCGGAGTCCTCATCTCATGGCTTACCATTGAAATGAATTCTTCTTTTGCCTTTTCTGAGGCCATTATTTTTTCATTGACTATCTCCAGTCTTTGATTTGCTTCCTTAAGTTCAAGTGTTCTCTTCTTTACTTCTTTTCCTAGATCTTTGCTCCAGTTTCTCAAAATTAAGATTATGATAATTACTCCAGCAGACATTGTTGTGACTAACAAAGCACTCTGGATACGATCGTTGTACATTACTTCGTTTATACTTTCATATATTGAATTTGTCGGGGTAACTAAGGATAAACCATATACGGTCTTATTGTCCGCAAATATGGGAAAAGCAGTATTATACCGTTCTCCTAAATCGGTTGTGTATAGACCTTGATCCTGCTTTCCGTTAAGTAGGTTAGATATGATTCTATTGTAAACTCCTTTTTTATCAATCGCTTGTTGAATTTCAGGGCTAAGATAATTCTTTCCAATGAACTCAACGCGGGGACTAATCATTATAGTGCCATTTTTGTCGTAGCCGACTAGAAACTGACTTTCCACGTTAAATATGTTACCATATCTTTCAAACAATTGAGATACCGGAACCGACGCAGCAACAAGGCCCAAATAGGTTCCTGAATTAGAGGTTTTGTTTGAAAAAGTATCCTCCAAGTCCGCCATGTACAAGTCCTGTCCAGAATATACTGTATTATTGAACACCGGATAAGTTATGGTAATCCTATTTATCCCATCGGCTCCTTTAAAGAAATCGGAATATACCGGTAATTTGGTTTCCTTTGTCTTATTTACATAATCTCTAAACGAAAGATCCAATCCAATAAAAGTGTCCTGGCCGGGAGGAGCATAACTTTCAATTACCACATCGTCTTTGTCTAAAATGTACAACCGGTCAGCCTTTTTACTGAGGTCGACATAGGTACTGTCGATTTGGTCCTGTAGGAAATCCAAAATATAACTTGATGTATTCTCTTCTCCACCTGTCAATCGAGTATCGTTTTTAACAATATTTATCATTGACTCCATTTGTGCAACATTTTCAATCATATTCAACAGTGAATTAAGATCAGAACTAATACTGGTTGTAATGGATTTGCCAGATTGATTTTGTAAAGATACATGCTGAACAAGCAAACCGTTTAGAGCGTCTTTTTCATTTTGCTCTTGCAAATAAAAATAAACAATATTGGAGATTACAACTAGAGAAATTATAAAGGCCAGACTGACCAGGTGAATTTTTAACAAATACTATTTCTGCTAAATTTCTGTAATATATAAAAATTTATTAATCATTTTTCAAAAATAAAGCAAAATAGCTCAGCTACAATAGATTATTTACTTTTTAGGAGAACAGTTCGTCACAAATTGTCCACTACGGTGGGAGGAGTTAAACCATGATTTAAAAGATGTTGTAAATCACGACTAAAATACTTTTTCTAAATTAGGATTTCCATACTAAGTACAAAAAATAGGATTTTCTTTAAAAATCAATAGAGTTATTGGTATAACTCCTATATTGGTAACCATAAACTCCTAAATTAATTTCCACCAAAGAAGTTTCTCATATTATCTGCAAACCCTGGAAATCCATCAGAAAATAATCCACCGGGGCTGCTATTTGTAGAGTTTGAGGAGCTACTGGGAGGAGTAGGAGTAGGGGTAGGAGTAGGAGTAGGAGAAGTGGTTGAATCTGTTGTTTCTGGTGATGTAGTATCATCTTCTGTTGTTTCTGGTGATGTAGTATCATCTTCTGTTGGTGAATCGGAGCCATTGTCAGGCTCAGGCTCAGGCTCAGGCTCAGGAGTTGGTTCAACTGCATTTACTGTGATTACAACTGGTGCTGTGTTGCTGTCGACTGTTCCATCACTGGCCTTGAAAGTAAACCTATCCTGTCCTGTGAATCCATCATTTGAGGTATAGACAAGGCTACCTGTATCTTCGTTAAAGTCTGTGATAGTGCCAGATCGTGGATTGGAGACCAAAGCATATGTCAAAGCGTTGCCCTGAGGATCTGTAGCCTCCAAGGTTATCGGGGTTGGTTCACCACTATTTGCTGTTACATCCTGTCTTTCGGCTACTGGTGGTTCGTTAATGGGTGCAAGGTTTCGTATGATTACCTTGATTGTTTTTTCAGACGATAGATCGTTTTGGTCTGTAACTTTTACTTTGAAAAACAATATCTGATTGGCGGTTCCATCAAGCAACGGTGTATCAAATGAGGCTTTTGACTCATGGGCATCTTGCAATGTCATAGATAATCCAGCAATTTGTTCCCACTCAAAATCCAAATTCTTACCATCCTTAGAGTC
>QCWC01000307.1 GCA_013114705.1 Candidatus Nitrosocosmicus sp.
CCAATGAGTTCCACACTGACTTTGTTCTATTTACAAAAGACACGGCATGATAGTTTAATCCTGACCTAGTTTAATTGTCAAACCTAAAACCTTCAAACCGTATCATTATCTTATTGCCAGTACATATTGAATCAACAATGGCTATGGTTACGAAAAATCTTAGGTGATTGTGTATTATTGAATACTTTTCAGAAAGATAGAAATATTTTATGTATCCTTGTAGTGATGTAGAAACTGATCAAAAGCGGTTGATGAATTCATACTTGTTTGGATGTCATTGAGTGGTTATAAACGATGTTAATCATGATTAAGGAATGACAGACAATTTTGTTGATGATGCCGCAAAGAAATTGAAAAATTCACAACAAGACGCAAGAGCAGAGGCCGAAACTGCAAAAGATCATGCAGAAGGAAAACCCAGTTCCGAAACGCTAAATAAAGCAAAGGAAAAGGTAAAAGACGCACTGAGCTAATAATTTTTTTTGTTCTTATATAGATTTTTAATCCTTTTTTAACTATTTTCTTGGACAATTAGAAATCGTAGTAAAGCATCCGTTACGAGATAATTTGAAAATATAAACATCTTATCATCTAATATACCAAAATAGAGCTAGATCATAATCCTGCTGATAGTGATGTTAACATTGAAATTTATTGACTTTTTGGATCAATCAGGCAATTATTTACTCTAGTTTAATAGTAAGTGCGGAATAATTCATTACTCCTCTCCGACGTTGGTAATATATTATTTCTAACATGTCTAATCCTCTTGGAGTAATGAAAAACATTTTCATCATTCCCTTATACGATATCAAAAAACTGTTTATTAAATGATACAAGTAATTCTTAACAGCAAGCTCAGTAGCTGGTATTGATTTTCTTACACACATACATATATCAGAGAATGGTGCTCCATCGATGCAGGTTAACAAAATCGGCTCAGTAATGGCTACTCTGAGGTAAACTGAATTAGCATTTTTGTTAGTGAGTGCTGAAGTCACTTCTAATGTTGATTCATTTTTATTTTGTATTTAATGTTGTCAAACAATGCAATATTACTATTTAGTAGTGAATTGCTACACTAAACTCTACTTGTGATATTGACAACTACGATATTGTCGGGAATCTTTTTAACAAGCTCATGAACCTAATTACCTCAAAATTTTTTGGTAGTATATCAGAATAATTATATTCATAAATAAGATTTGAGAAGTAAAGAAATCAAATATCTGTTGACAAATACCATGTGGTTTGAGTTATTCTGGATATTAATCAGAGAATCTAATTTGTTGCAGTCTCTTTCTTCAACTATGGTTTGATGATTGACCCGGTTATGAAAATTTTCAGAAATATCCTTCCATCGTATTTTTATTCCCTTTTACAATACGAGCCAACTTGCTCATATCCTCAAAAAAAACCTGCTTCAATTTAGCATTATATATGGTTGCAGCCGGGTGATAAGTAATAAAGTATCTATGGGGGACAATATCGATAATCTTACCTCTGTATTTACCCATGTGATCATATCCCAATAATGATTTTAATGCTGTCGCTCCTAAAATACAAATGATTTTTGGAGCAATGAGGTTAATTTCATTTTTGAGATATGAACTTGTGCATATCTGAATTTCATTGTCGGTGGGAACTCTGTTATGAGGAGGACGACATTTAACAACATTCGTAATATAAACATCGTTCCTAGCTAGACCACCTTCCTGTAACGCCTTATCAAGTATTTTTCCAGCGCTTCCTATAAAAGGAACTCCATTTTTATCTTCATTTTTCCCTGGTGCCTCACCTATTATCATTACCTTATCTGTGGTATTGCCGTTTCCAGGAACAGCATTTATCCTACTTTTTGACAAATCACATAGTACGCATCTTTCTACTTGATCCTTTAGCATCTCGAGAGTCAGCTCACGATGATTCAACTATTTTTTCTTGTGAGGCTATTTTGATAAAGTTTTCTAAATGTGAAAAGTATAAACTGAGTATGATCTACCATTAATTAACAACATAATGGTAACAATTAATAGTTGAACTTTGGATAGGAATTAAAAGAATTATTATATTGATTCATTTACCGATTCGGTCGATAAACCTCCGGATATATACAGTCCTTCAGTTCAGGCATTTGTTAGCAAGCCTTTTGTAACTAATTGGATTTTTTTATCATATATTTCTGTTGAAAATTGGTTCATCGAATCACTTAACTTAAGTCTTTCAGAATCTGCAGTCGAAATGAATTTTGATATCATAATAGCCGCTTCGTTTAGAGTACTGTACTGATACTTGTGTGGAACATATTCAGTTTGACCTCCAATAGAGGGAACTATAGGGATCAAGCCCGCACTTATTCCTTCAACGATCGACATGCCAAAATGCTCACCATCTTTAGGGTGAAACAAGATATTACCTGTTTTGAGGTGTTCAATCAAACCGGATAAGGTGATGTTTATTTCAAACTTTACATAGTCAGTCAAATCATAATCGATTACCATTTCCCGAAGGCTAGAATAATAATTATAAAAAAAAGGATCGAGGTTTCCAATTATTATCATTTCTGACGCAATATTATTACCCTTTAGTACTTTTGCTAATTGCAACGCTCTCTCGATTTTTTTGGAAGGATCGATTCTACAAACTACAATGATCGAATCTTTTCTACATTTGTTCTTAATAGAGGGTATGAGTGATTCTTCCCTGAATGTATTTACGTCAACAGGTGG
>QCWC01000308.1 GCA_013114705.1 Candidatus Nitrosocosmicus sp.
CTTTTGGTAAAGTCGTTTCAGGATTTGGACATTATGCGGGAGTAATCGAGTTGGGTGGTAATTTGATGACATTACACACTGATGGTGTTGGATCAAAGATAATTATTGCACAACTAATAAACAAATACGATACCGTCGGTATTGATTGTATAGCTATGAACGTTAATGATACAATTTGTGTCGGTGCCACACCGATCGGCTTTTTATCATACGTTGCACTGCAAAAAACCAATGACAATCTATTAAGTGAGATAACCAAAGGATTGGTAAAAGGTGCAAAAATATCAAAAATTGCAATAGTAGGAGGAGAAACAGCCATTTTACCAGATATTATTGACGGTTCTAAGGATGGATTTAATTTTGATTTGGCCGGTATGACCCTCGGATTCCTAAAAGACAAGAAAAAATTGATCCTGGGAAACAGAATAAAAGCAGGCGATGCTATAGTTGGACTAAAAAGCTCTGGATTGCACTCAAATGGATACACACTAGCAAGAAAGATACTACTTGAGAAATATGAAATTAATGATACACCAGAATTTCTTTCTACTACAGTAGGAAATGAATTATTAAAGCCTACTGCAATTTATACTCAGCCTGTACTTCAAGTCATTGAAGCCTTTGGCAATGATATACATGGATTAGCACACATTACTGGGGGAGGATTTACAAAGTTAAGAAGGCTAAATTCAAAAGTTAATTATGTATTAGATAATATGCCTGCAATTTCTGGGATATTTAAACAAATACAAATAGATGGTAACGTTACCTTTGAAGAAATGTATCGTACCTTTAACATGGGAATAGGCTTTTGTTTGATAGTTTCCAAAAACGTTGCTAACGAAGTGGTTAAAATGTTGGCCCAGAAAAAGTCAAGGGGAAGGATTGTTGGAAGTATAAAGAGAAACGGTACCGGCGAGACATTTATCAGAACAGAGGATATGGTAAAGCTAGATCCCATAAAACTATAGATGATTTATTTGGTCATTGGGGTCTAAATTCTATAGACTCTTGTTTTATTTTGTATTGCTAATTACTTTATGCTGGCCATGTCAAACTAGACTGCAATATTTTTTCTCTGTATTTTACTTTCTAGCAAAAATATAGATAGGACAGAACCCAAGAAAAATATGCAAGTTATAATATCAAATTTTACATCTTAAATTAAAAAGTCCATAATACGTATAATTATCTGCATATCGGAAGAGATAATTGATCCCGTCTATATTAGTGGATTAGGATTAACCTGGCTAGATTTGTGAGGTTTAGACGTGTTTGAAAATAGACGTAGAGTATAAAGTCAAAAAAGAATATGATTCTATTTGCCAAGACATTGCTAGTACTATTCTTACATATGATAGACCTAACAGGCTTTTGACTATAAAGCAAATTGACAGAATCATAAAACTAAAGTCTTCTTACTACAAACTCCCAAGTATCCCAAAGTACAGCGAAATTCTAAAATTTTTACCCAGTGATAGTCAATACAAAAGACTCTTGCGGGTCAAGCCAATAAAAACACAATCTGGAATTGCTGTGGTCACAGTTATGCCAATGCCTTATGATTGTCCCCATGGAAAATGTATCTACTGTCCTGGTGGAAAAGAGTACAATACTCCACTAAGTTATATTGGAACTGAACCAGCCACTAAAGTTGCACAGACAGTAAATTATGATGCTTATGAACAGGTGCGTAGAAAAGTAACGCAATTAATGGACAGAGGTCATGAAGTTAGCAAGGCTGAGTTAGTAATTGTTGGGGGAACATTTCCATACTACCCTATAGAATATCAAATTGAATTTGCAAAGAAATGTTATGATGCGTTGAATTCATTTGATGACTCTAACAGGGAAAGTTCTGATAATAATTCCTTGGATAGTAATAGTGACTATGGGATCATAGAGGCAATGGACAGCCCTCTTCATAATACTTTAGATTACAAAAGAAAATTAATTCAGCAATTAATGTTATCAAAGCAGAGGAACGAGACTACTGTCATAAGGTGTGTTGGCTTTACAATAGAGACTAAACCCGACTATTGTAAACAAGATCATGTGAATTTGATGCTCGAGTTAGGTGCTACTCGCATAGAACTGGGTGTTCAATCTTTAAACAATACTGTTTACAAGAAGGTCAATAGGGGTCATAATCTAAATGACGTTTATGAATCCTTTTACATTGCACGTAATTGTGGATACAAAATTGGGGCACATATGATGCCTGGACTTCCCGGATCAAGTATTGATCGAGACATTTCCGACGTAAAAAAGTTGTTTGAAGATACTCGATTAAGACCGGATATGCTAAAAATCTATCCTACATTGGTGGTGCCAAACACCGGACTATATGAATTGTACAAGATAAAGAAATATGAAAGCTACTCTGTGGAGGATCTGGTAGATTTATTGGTAGAAGTAAAAAAAATAATTCCTCCTTGGGTAAGAATAATGAGAATTCAAAGAGAAGTCGAACCCGGTGATATCGTATCTGGACCCAAAATGGGTAATATTAGGCAACTTGTGTTAAACAAGCTCCAAAGGGAGGGAATAAAGTGTAAATGCATCCGATGTAGGGAAATAGGCTTGATGAATGAAAATATTGGTCTATCTATTCAAGATATACGACTGGAAAGGTCCGAGTATGAAGCGTCTGGAGGTAGAGAGATATTTCTATCTTTTGAGACTAAAAACAAAAACTTGCTCTTAGGTTTTCTT
>QCWC01000309.1 GCA_013114705.1 Candidatus Nitrosocosmicus sp.
GCCGCTGATGTACCGGTTGTAAGACCAGTGCGTAATTGACCTTTTTTCCTTTTTTCCTTAACTTCTTTTGGAAGATCTTGTTCTTTTTCAGCTATTGATAAATCATTAATAAAAGTATCATCAGAATCGATCAAGAGTATTTACACTTGCCATAATTACCTAAAATTTAGAAAAAGGATCCCTTTTAATTAAATTATGATGAATCCAAACCTCTTAAGACTTCAGACTTATCCGTTCGCTCCCAGTTAAAGTCAGGGTCACGTCTTCCGAAATGACCGTATGCGGATGTTTTCTTGTATATAGGTCTTTTTAGGTCTAAGGTTCTAACTATTCCCGCCGGGCTAGTATCGAAAACCTCTTTAACTTTTGCTTCGATTTTTTCCTCATCCACTTTAGATGTCTTGAATGTATCCACCATGATAGAAACCGGTTTTGCTACTCCGATTGCATACGCTATTTGAACCTCACATTTGGTGGCCAGTTCGGATGCAACAATATTTTTTGAGATATATCTAGCCATATAGCACGCAGACCTATCGACTTTAGTTGGATCTTTTCCTGAAAAGGCACCCCCACCATGTCTGCCCATACCTCCGTAGGTATCTGCTATAATTTTCCTACCAGTTAAACCCGTATCACCAGGAGGTCCGCCTATAACAAATCGGCCAGTAGGATTAACAAATATCTTTGTATCCGGTGTTATCCAATCGGTACATACAGGTCTTATTACATGCTTTACAATTTCTTCTGTCAACTGATCCTGGTATATGTCTGGAGAGTGTTGCGTAGATAAAACAATGGTATCTATAGATTTGGGTCGATTGTCCTCATAAATCACCGACACTTGGGATTTTCCATCGGGTCTAACCCAGTCCAGTTCTTTCTTCTTTCTTACTTCAGATAAGCGTAATGAAAGGTTATGAGCTAAAGTAATTGGCAAAGGCATTAATTCAGGGGTTTCATTTATAGCAAACCCAAACATCAATCCTTGATCTCCTGCCCCTTGTTCTCTTTCGTGATTAGATGTAACTCCTATAGATATATCTGGACTTTGTTCATGAAGTGAAACCAAAACTGAGCAGGTGTTTCCATCAAAACCGTATTCTGGTTTATTGTAACCAATATCATTTATTTCGTTTCTTACGATTTCTTGGATATCTAACTTATTTCTCGACGTTACCTCTCCTGCCACTATCACCACACCGGTGGTGGTCATTGCTTCTACTGCGACTCTTGCCTCTGGATCGTATCTTAGAAATTCATCAAGAATGGAATCAGATATCCTATCACAAATCTTGTCAGGGTGACCCTCTGTCACACTCTCGGATGTAAAAATAAACTTTCTCGATTGCATTGTTACCCTTTATTGATTATCCTCTATCTCTAACTTTTAGAATTCTTTTTCTAACTTAATGAATAGAACATTATTTCCTCTGATAACTACCTTGCCATAATTTGCCAACAGATCAGAACCATCAAACTCCTCTGCATCAACTAGTATTAGATTCATATAAGAATCGACATTTGACATTTTACCTCTGTACTCAATTTCGCTTTTCAGCCTTACAGCAACTTTTCTATTTAAAGAACGCTGTAGTACATTTAGTGGTCTTTTGGTAGGTTGTTGGGAAGGTGTTGATGCCATATTGTTAATCAAGTGTGAAAGGACCCTAGGCTACAATAAAAAGCTTCCTCTGGCCACATTTATTTTACCAAGATTTTTATTTACGAGTCTCAAAATTTTGAACATAACCACACATCTAGACAAGTTAAGTAATTTGCTTGAAAGTTTCAATGAAGCTGGAAGTCTGATTGAATTTGCTGGAGAAAAAGGATCGGGAAAGACCTCCCTATTACATATGATTTGTGCAAAAAATACATTACTGAACAAAAAAACTTTATACGTTGATAGCTCTGGAGGGTTCAAACCAGAAATAATACACGATTATTTGGAAAAATCAACTCACGTGCATAGTCAAGGAATGATAAATCAATATTTAAGAAGTATAACATATGTTAGAATATATGAGCCTGATATCATACTTAGCGTTTTGCGAAGGATTAGGTTGATGGATATAGATTGTGTAGTTATAGATGATATGATACTTTTATGTCTTCATAGCCTTAGATCAAAAATGAGATTTGAAGTTAGAAAGTTTGTTAGGGATATGGCGATTATGGCATTGTTCAAAAGGATAAACATCATTTTTACAAACACAGTAATAAACAGATTTGAGTCTCTGGGTAGCGAACCAATTTCTTACGAGTTATTTTACAATGACTTGGTAAGATATGTCCATGTGAAAAGTATGTTAAAAAAAACCAATAATGGAATAAACTGTAACTTTATCTACCCAAAAAAACTAGATACTCTAGAATTGCAAACCTGGCCTAATCACAAATTTGCACAATAAGATTTAAAGCATACTAGAAATTATTCTAGTAAAAAGTAATAGATTTATAGAATAAAAGAATCATAAGAAATCATTATTTATTCTACTCAGGTATTTCTAAGAAGTAACTAAGAGAATGTATAATTATAATTATGAAAAAAACTACAATAAAGTAGTTGTTATCGGCCTTGGCCAACTTGGTCTTCCAGTTGCAAAATATGTTAAAGAGCATGGGTTTGATACGTTTGGTTATGATATCAATCAAAAAGCCATGCAGTCAGCTGAAGCCAGCTACGGAATTAAACAAGCTACAAAC
>QCWC01000310.1 GCA_013114705.1 Candidatus Nitrosocosmicus sp.
CTGATACTTCATTAATAGTAACAACTGCCGATAACGTGACTCCACTCTTGATTACGGCTGGAACATCTCAGGACATTGAGCTAAACGTCCTTAATTCTGGAAAAACTACGCTATCTGATGTCATTGTGACATTGTCTACAAGCTCCGATTCATTAAAGATAGTTGGAAAACCAAAGTGGATTATACCTGTTATTGAACCTGGTTCTAGTCATAAAATAACATCTCAGGTCTTTGCTGCAACAAGTTTGATTGACACACCTGTGTCGTTTTTGGTCACAGAAGATTACATTGTTGAGGGCGAGAAAAAAACTGAGACAATAAACATTGGTGGTTATGTTGCAGGTAACATAATGTTAAAGTTATACGATACCGAGGTATCGCAACAAGGAAATCAATTCAATGTAGTTGGAAATATACTGAATCAGGGAAGTACGACTGGAAAATTCTCTAGTATAGAATTAATTTCTTTTACCCCTCAAATAACTACAAGATCAGACTCTGATCAGCCTAAATCTCAAGAATCTTTTGAAAAACCAAGCGAATCTAAAGAATTAACCAGTGCGCCACAATACTTGGGAGATCTGCCTGACGATTCAACAATTCCATTTAGTATTACTTTACCTCCAAATCAAATCGTTCCAGGAGTTTATCCTGCAACATTTAAGATTGTATACACTGATGATTTGAAAAAATCACATGAAGTAATAATCGATAGTCAAGTTAAGTTTCAACCTCAGCAAAACAATCTTGCAAATTCTAGAAATCAGGGTTCAAACCTCGATGTTCCAGTCTATGTTTATCCAATAATTGTAGTTGCCGGAATAGTGATATCATATCTGGTAATTAAAAAACTTAGAAATTCAAAATCAAAGGATAATTTCAGCAAAGATGATATTATTTCCATATTGGATAAGGCAAAGTCTGATTAATTATAATGAACACAAGTCAACTATTTGTATTATCATTTAATGCACTAACTGAAAGAAAGACTAGGACAATTCTAACGATATTGATGGTAATAGTTGGCAGTAGTTTGATGGTTGTATTAAACGGATTGAGTGCTGGACAGACTCAATTTATTACAGAACAGTTGAATCAGCTTGGAACTGATGTGGTTTATGTCTCTCCAGGACAGCGCTCTTTTCGCAGTGCCGACTCTTCCTCATCTATCACATTAAACAGTGTGGTTGTAAGTAAGATAAATTCGCTACCCTATGTAGAAGAAGTAATACCACGTTATTCTGGTTCTATACAGTTGACTTCTCAGGGAAACACGGTTAACACCTCAGTTATGTCTATGAATCCCGAAAAATTGTTCGTGATGGTTCCAAAATTAGAATTTGTAGAAGGATCTGTGATAAAACCATATGATCAATCCGCGATGCTTATAGGACATGAGGTTGCAAATCCTCCGGGTTCTACATCTCCTTTGATAAATATTGGTCAAACTGTTAAAACAAGTTTTTCATATGTTAGTGATGATGGAACACAGCAAAAAGAAACTAGAAGCTTTATTGTGAGTGGCATTATAAAACAATCAGGAAATAATCAAATTGATAGAGTGATTGTGATAAATGAGGAATCTGGAAATTTACTATTACGAAAGTCAAACAAGTATAGTAGTTTAATGGTAGTTGCACAGTCATCGGAACTTGTTGATGTTGTTCAAAAACAAATCACTGACACATATGGGCCAACAATTGGAGTATCTACTGCCCAATCTTCTTTAGCTTTTAGAGCATCATTCATGGATGGACTAAACTCATTCATACTTAGTGTGGGAATGATTGCACTTGTTGTAGGAGCTGTTGGAATTATTACTACACTTTACACTTCAGTAACAGAAAGAATTAGAGAAATTGGAACTATGAAAGCAATAGGAGCTCAGAGCAGAACTATCCTGTCTCTTTTTATGGTGGAAGCATTGCTGATTGGAATTTTGGGAGCTACGTTGGGATTGATAGTTGGAATTGTAGCAGGTTATGGTCTTGGCTCTTCATTAACTACAGGATTGCCTCGCTCCTCCTCCGTTTCACCAGTGTTCTTGCCAATTGATTTGCTTAGTGTGTGGTTACTTTCTACAGGACTTAGCATTGCAGCGGGAATCCTCCCTGCATGGAAAGCATCACAACTTCCTCCAATTGTAGCACTACGAAGAGAATAAACCATTTGTATTGTTACTGAAGGATTCTAGGAATCTTTTTCAAGATATATGAAATTGACATTCTTCCCGGTCCTATTACTATGATCAAAAGACAACCAGCTAGAATCAATGTTTCAAATTCTACTCCTCCACGACCTGCAAAACTCTGAGCTCCTTTTGCCACAAAGATTGCTCCTAGCATCACTATTGACAACAATGATGCAGAAATTCTTGTCAGTCCACCTATGATTAGTAATATTCCTGGAACTAATTCTGCCAATGCGATTGGAATTTGCATTTCTGCTGGTAAGCCCATGTTTGGAAGGTTTTCCGCAAAACTTGACTCAAATTTTCCTAGTGAATGTGCTATGAATATTGCTCCAATTGTAATTCTTATTCCAAAGTGAGTGATATCTTGAAAGATAGAGTTTCGAATTATTGCTTCTGCCATCTGCAAAAAATTGTTTTGACTATATTTTACCCTTAGGTAACAAATGTGAATAAAGCTTAAATGTGATTATCATGTATTCTGTACATGAAGTATACTGTTG
>QCWC01000311.1 GCA_013114705.1 Candidatus Nitrosocosmicus sp.
ACCCTTTTGTATGATGGATGGGATATACTCATGTCAGTGCTTATCTCAAAAGAGAGGTACAACGTATGTCAATTCTGTGACGAGGAATTTGAGCGTGAAGAAATACTCGCGATTCACATAATGCAGAAACATTCAGACGAGCTTGCAGATAAAGACTGAATTGCAACGTTGTAAATAAAGTGTATTTATCGTCCACAGTAGAAGTTTGAGTGACGATATTGATCCTTCAATCTATGGTTTTTTCATGCGAGTCTATGATATCTAGCCTGATTATCTTGACCAAACTGTAAAATCAAGCTGTTTGAAGGGCTTTTTACTTTTTTCAGGCAGACCTGCTCAATGCAGACATACCACATCGTCATGGATGATGATAAACTAGGAGTAAAGCCAGAGGTACTTTTCAGCCTGTATTCAAGTATTGATGCAAACGCCAGGGCGCTGGCTCCAGCCGACATAAGGCAGGAGCTTTCGATTTCGCAGAACGGAAAAATAAAGACAAGGTTTGGAATTGCAGTGTCTGAGAGGATGGCCCCATTTCTGGTAAGGGCAGTCCAGGTCCAGGCAGAAAAAGAAGTAGGCATGAGCCTAAAATCGTATTTCTACAAGCTGCAAGAGCAACTCATGGCGCATATGTTAGGACCGCTGGATCAAACAATGGCAGTCAACATTAAGTATGAAGGTAAGCTGATTTAGAATTTAGAGTCATGGTGATTCTTTCTTTATGCATACATACGGTTTGACAGTTATTAACGCCCATACTATAGGAACATCAATATGTTAATGTTCATCAACCAAACTCAAGAACATTAAAAGACGCGATTGGTAGTAGAAATGTTGTCTTCAGATACTGTCCTCTGGAACAGGGCTGGAGGGCGCGATTCTGAATGATTTCGCGTTAATCTTTGCAACATCTTCGGGAATTGCTACTCCTTGCACATAAATTCAAACAACCGATGGATATTGGATAATACTACCATGGGAATTATAGTTGGTAATTTTAGTCCAGTACTTGTTAATCCCGAAAAAAATGGTATAAATTGCACATGATGAAAGTGGGTTCTCTGACATGGCGTTATTAAGTCGTTTTGAATATCATTAATGATGAGTGTAAAGAAAGCAATAAAACTTCTTACGCTAAATAGGAGATTTATTACGAGTATTTCAACCACACAATGGATATTGTTTCTTCTTACGAGTATGTCTCTTAACTATTTCTCCATAGGCTTTGGAATATATGACATAGATACGTCGCCATTGAATTTAATGAGTTTCATCATAGATAGCACCGGAAAATTCTTAGAACCCATCTGAGTTTTGCAATGAATATTTTCAGAAATACCTCTTGATAGGTAATAATGGAAAGTCTAATAAGAAAAATATTAAAATATGGAATAATAAGATATATCTTTGATCTATGAGTGAAGAAATAGTTGGAAAACTAAGGGGATGTTTCCTAACTATCTGGGCTGATGCAAGAAAAAATCAAAATCTTACGATTGGTGAAGCTCTCAAGACTGGAAAGACCTTTTCCTCAAACGAATTGGGTTCATTGGCATTAGGATATGAGGGAAGCATGGCCATCACCAAATCTTTGAAATTACTTCATGAAAACTATAGCATAAGTAACAAATTTTCAGCCAAAATTCTGACTGAGATGATAGAAAGACGCATTCTTGGTCTGTTAACTGAAGCACCGGAAAATATAGTGGCAAAATCAATTGATGCAGTGAGGGAATTACTGAATTCCTTGGAAACTGCAAGCATAAAAAAATACAGCATACCTATCCGAATATCGAATTTGAAGTTAGAAGTTGAACGATTAGATATCGGGGAAGTATTCTTCTCAAAATATGATGATCTTCCGAAGGAAATATCTGAGCTAATAGTCAAACTTTCCGAATTCGAACATAAAGACAAATCAGAAGAGAATTTGAAGAGCTTGGTCTTTGCGGTTGCAATTGTTGAGGCATTTGACGAAATAAGAGCATTAGAATTAGGAGAAAGGATATTAGAGCACTCTCTGAATGTTCTTCGTCTTTATGAATTTGGTTTGTACAGTTTTTCATCTTTTACTCACAGAATGCGATTTGGCATAGAAGGTAGTATTTCTTGGAATTGGAAAAGGCGAATAATTATCAGTGGTAAGAGCTGGAGTGCAAGTCACACAGCCGAAGGTCCACTGGAATCCTTTGTCATAGATTCGAAAAAGTTGGGAATCATGAAAAATCGGCATTTAGAAAAAGTCAGCCCAATCTTAGGAAAAGCGAATCCAACGGAATTCGAAAAAAGATTGATGGTATCTATAAACCGGTTTGGAAAAGGTATGCATGAATCAGATATTGTGGATTCATTTATAGATTTTATTATTGCTTTGGAGAGTATATTATTAGAGAAGCAGGATGCTTCCAGATTAGTTGGGGAAAGAACATCCATAATAATTGAGACAAACCAAGATCAACGTATTAGAATTCTCAATAAAGTGAAAGAACTTTATGATGAACGAAATAATATCGTCCATAGGGGATTTATCGATATCGGACCTGCGGAGATGTGGCCTGCTGCTTATTACTCCTATCTCGTCATTATGACCCTTCTTGGTCACTTAGATAGCATTAAAGATACGAGAGACTTGGTCAATATGTGTAACAAAGTGAAGTTTGGCGGCCCCAAATTTGGCACATGACCATA
>QCWC01000030.1 GCA_013114705.1 Candidatus Nitrosocosmicus sp.
AACCTTTTTTAGTAATCCATTTGATGTTTAAATTATATTTAGTTTGAATAAAAAAATTGTGTTAGATACCAGCATTATAATTGATGGTGTTATAAGTAATAAAATTGACAATAATGAGATAGACGATAGTTATGAAATCATTATCCCTCGACTGGCTATCGATGAATTGCAATCTCAAGCCTGCAAACAACGTGATCATGGATTCGTAGGATTGGGGGAGTTAAAGAAAATTAGAGAAAAATGCATTAACCATAACATTTCAATAAGAATTTCAGGACAAAAACCAAGCTTGAGTGATATAAAGCTTGCCAAGAATGGACGGATTGATGCATTGATTTGCGACATAGCTGAAGAAGAAAATGCTATTCTCTTTACATCAGACTATATCCAGCATCTGACAGCTCTGGCTTCTGGAATACAAAGCACTTTTGATAAATCTATTACCTCTTCTAGTTTTGACATTGAAAAATACTTTGATCAAAATACGATGAGTGTGCATCTAATTGAAGGGGTAGAACCACTTGCCAAAAAGGGAACCCCAGGAAATTTTTCTCTTGAAAAAATATCAGAAAGTAAACTCAACAAACAGATCCTAGACGAGATCATGAATTTCTTGTTTTCTACCAAAGATAACAAGAAAGTTTCTAATATTGAAATTTCATTTGATGGATGCTATGTTTTGATGTACAAGAACCTTAGGATTGTAATCACATTTCCTCCAGTATCCAACAAGATAGAAATTACAGCGGTACGGCCGATAAAGAAATTGACACTGAATGATTATAATTTGGATCCTAATTTGGTAGACAGATTATCAAAGGATGCGGAAGGTATTCTTATTGCTGGCAGACCAGGATCTGGGAAAAGCACTTTTGCAAGCAGTATCGCAGATCACTATGTTTCAAATAATAGATTGGTTAAGACACTCGAATCCCCACGTGACCTACAAGTTCCCGACAATGTAGTCCAGTATGGTTCATTTAAAAACGGTTATGAGAGAGTAGCTGATTTATTATTGCTGGTAAGACCAGATTTTACCATCTTTGATGAGGTGAGGAGAATAAGAGACTTTGAGATGTTTGCTGATCTGAGGCTCACGGGCATTGGAATGATTGGCGTCATCCATGCAAATGAAGCACTCGATGCAATACAACGATTTATCGGAAAAATAGAATTGGGTATGATTCCTCATGTTATAGACACGGTTATTTTCATTAATGGGGGGGAGATTGAAAAAATTTACGAATTAAAGTTAACAGTTAAAGTTCCCTCGGGTATGATTGAACAAGATCTTTCTAGGCCGGTGGTTGAGATTAGAGACTTTTATTCAAAAGAAGTGGAATATGAAATCTATTCTTATGGTGAAGAAAACATAATCATACCTTTAGAAAATATTGACAAGAGAGGTCAGGGCGAGAAGAATAATAAGATAAATAGACTTGCAGAGTCCAAAATAAGAGAAATAATAGGACGATATGATACACAAGCCGAGATAAAGATAATCTCAAATGACAGGATACGAGTCTTGGTAAATAAAGAAAAAATTCCAAAGATTATTGGCCGTGGAGGTTCTACAATTTCCGAAATCGAAAAAATATTAGGTGTCAAGATTGATGTGGAGGCTAAGGTACCCTCGATAGGGAGTGAAATACCCTTTAGCATTTCTGAATCTGGTTCTAGAATCTACTTGCTTGTAGATGAGGAGCATATCGGAAAAAAGGTCAATTTGTTTTTGAATGAAGAATTATTGGTCAGCAATCAAATTGGCAAAAGATCAAAATTGAAGATAGACAAGAAATCCGATGTAGGCAGAAAAGTGTTCAACCTCATAATGAGCAACAATCAAGATTCTTTGAGACTTTTTGAGAGTAAGACAGATCAGAAAATATGAGGAAAATAGTAGAGTTTAGAAAGATATCTTTGGAACATAAGTTCCAAAGATATCTTTAAATGAAGAACTAATTTCTCCAAGTGTTACTTTCTCTCTTACCGCAGATATGATGAATGGCATCAAGTTTGTTTCAGGGTTTTCTGCAGCAGCAATCAACTTTGAAATCTGATGCTGTACTTTAGTGTTGTCTCTTTTCAACTTAAACTCTTTTAGTCTGTTAACTTGTTTGATTTCCAGTTGGGGGTCAACTATAGCCAATTTGGGTTCTAAGTCTTTCTGATCCCTAAATTTATTTACACCTACTATCGTCCTTTCGTTTTTGTCTATCTCTTTTTTTAATGAATAAGCATTCTTTCTAATCTCTTCTTGAAAAAAGTTACGCTCTATAGCGGCCAATGCTCCGCCCATCTTGTCAATCCGAGCCAAATAGTCATTAACACCTTCTATTATTTGTTCTGTCAAGTGTTCTACATAATAAGAACCCGCCATCGGGTCTACGGTCTTTGTAACACCAGTTTCATAAGCTATTATTTGCTGGGTACGCAAGGCTATCTTTACTGATTCCTCTGTCGGAAGAGCTAATGCTTCGTCACGGGAATTTGTGTGTAGAGATTGACATCCTCCAAGAACAGCTGCTAAGGCCTCAGTGGTTACCCTTACAATATTATTATCAACTTGCTGTGCAGTTAGAGACTCCCCACTAGTTTGTACATGAAATCTCAAATGAGAGGATTTTGGATCTTTTGCTCCATATTTTTCCTTAATAATCTTTGAATAAATCACTCTTGCAGCCCTAAATTTTGCAATCTCCTCAAAAAATTCCATGGTACAACAGAAAAAAAATGACAATCTAGGCGCAAAGCTATCTATTTCCAGACCTCTACTTAGACATGTATTAATATATTCAATTGCATCGGCAAAAGTAAATGCTAACTCTTGAATTGCATTCGAACCTGCTTCTCTTATATGATAACCCGAAATGCTAATTGGGTAAAACTGTGGAACATTGGTTGAACAGTATTGAATCATATCTCCAATTAGTCGGAGCGAAGGTCTCGGTGGATAGATATAGGTATTTCTTGAATGATATTCTTTTAATATATCATTTTGAGTCGTTCCCCTAATTTGAGATGGAGAGACTCCTTGTGATTCTGCAACAGAGATGTATAATGAAAGTAATGTGGCCGCAGTAGAATTAATAGTCATAGAAGTACTTACCTTATCAAGTGGAATATCCTTAAAGCAAACCATCATATCTTCTATTGAGCTTATGGCAACACCAGTTCTTCCTACCTCACCTTCAGATTGTATATTGTCGGAATCTCTACCCGTTTGTGTAGGCAAATCAAAAGCCAGTGATAAACCAGTCTGACCATGCTCTAGCAAAAACTTGAACCTGTTATTAGTCTCCTCCGCACTCCCAAATCCACTGTACTGCCTCATGGTCCAGTGTCGTTCTCTGTACATTGTAGGGTATATTCCCCTCAAAAATGGGAAAGTACCAGGGTCTGATTCATATTCTCCTTTAGTATCCTCCGATTTGTAGAATTTTTTTACTGGAATATTTGAATCGGTTTTAATCTGTTTTTGTTCTTCGCTCATAAAATATCAATTGCCAGGAAATACTAATAAAGATAATTCTTCTGCTGCCGTGTATGGGTCTTTTGACTTATCCAACATGGATTTTACTAGTTCCAAAACCTTAGCATTATTTGAATCAATTATCTTTAGTGACTTTTTTCTTATCTCTCTTAAAACCATTGTCTTGAGTTCGTTTTCTAAATCTGTACGCTCCTTATCCTTTCGTTTATTCTTCCAATCATCTGTCTTGATGAGTTCCATTATCTTTTTTGTCAAATCATCTAGTCCCTCGCCCGTGTTAGCGGAAACCTTAAAAATAAGCGGATTACGTGATGACTGTCCGATCAGATCTACCAAAGTTAGATACAAAGTGTTTGATCCATCTAAATCAGCCTTATTTACTATATAGATATCACCTACCTCAGTTAGTCCTGCCTTTACAGCTTGAACATTATCACCTGTATTTGGGTTAAAAATTACAATTGTCAGATTTACTACTTTTGAAATTTCTACCTCTAATTGACCTGCTCCCACGCTTTCGACCAATATTAAATCATATCCAGCAGCGTCAAGAATTCTTATCACATTTCTTAAGGAAGTGGAAATACCACCTGATGCCCCTCTCGATCCAAGACTCCTCATAAACAATTCATCGTCGTCCATTGTCGAAGGCATCCTCACTCTATCTCCTAATATTGCTCCTCCAGTAATTGGACTAGTCGGATCAACTGCCAAAATAGCTATCCTCATTCCATAGTTCTTGAAGTATGGGATTAATTTTCCGATTAGGCTGCTCTTACCTGCTCCTGCAGGTCCAGTAAAACCAATTGTCATGGCTTTTCCTGTTTTAGGGAATATTTTTTTTATAACCTCATGAGCAGCGGGATCTTCGTTATCTATTTTCGAAATCGTTTGAGCAATTACTCTTTTATTTTTGCTCAAAATTCCCTCGACGAGAATATCCATATGCACATGAACATGAATATACATTGCAAATAAATTATTTTGCACTACATCATGGCTGTCTTAAGTTTGCGAGATTAATTAGAATTATTTCACAAACAAGTCATCATTTTCGTTTCTAATCAAGATACTAATTTCTATTTTTTTTTCTATGTCTGATTTTACAAATTCATAATCATAACCTCTAACAATGGCAACAGGTACTTGAAGTGTTTTACCCATTACCAATTCTGCTGCTGAAGCGATTTCATCAGCAATTGCTATTTCTGTTACTTTGAGGACTCTTCCATTCTGGTCTGGAGTTCCTATATAGCTTTTAATTGGATTAATACCGGATATTCCTATTGCTACATTAGTCTGACCATTTCTAAAAGGCCTGCCAAATGTATCGCTGATGATTACTGATACATTTTTCTTTGTTATTTCAAAAATATCCTCCCTTAATTTCCTTGCGGATCTGTCTGGGTTTTCCGGAAGCATTAAGACAAACCTTGGATCTTTGGATACATTACTTTGGTCTATACCAGCATTTGCACAGATAAAACCTTGTTTAGTTTGAACGATGATGTGTTTGTTGGTTAGACGAACTATTTTTTTGGATTCATTTAGGATAAGTTGAATTAATCGGGAATCTTTTCCATGAACTTTAGAGAGTTCCAGCGCTCGATCTGACGGCACGATAGATTCCATATCGACTAGCCTACTTTCGGATTTAGAAATTATCTTCTGGGCTACAATTAGTATATCAAACTCCTCGATGGTCAGCCCGCACGATTTGATAGAAGATAGAATACTTTTGGAGAGATCGTGGTCTGCCCTAATCTCTTCGCTGATAGGTATTGGTATGATTGATAACAATCAATTTACCCTGGAGGACAAAATTTGTTAAGGTGGATTTACCTTTATCCCAAATTTTTCTTTGATTATTGGGATTAGGGAAGACAAATCCTTTTCCTCAATTACTATATTTGCTTTGTCTCGTATTACTTCTACCGGACAAAATCCTACAGTAAATGCAGAAAGATCAAAAAGTTTCAAATCATTAGCGCCGTCGACTACGACGATGATTTCATCTCTCACAAAGCCATTTTCCTCGATATATTTTTTAACGGATGCAGATTTGTCAGATGTAACTCGTATATGTACATCATCCAGCTTCCCATTCCTAAAGATCAAATCATTAGAAAATATTTTGTCAATTTGCAATTCTGTATGTAATCTATCTGTTATGATATTGAACCCACCTGATACCGCTACTAATTTCCAACCCAGTCCCTTTAGGAAACTACATAGTTCTCTTGCTCCTGGCATTATTTCAAGATTTTGGGCTATCCTGTATGCCTGACTATACTCAATGCCTCTTAAGGCATGGACTCTTTCTTTTAGTCCTTCCTCCCAATTAATTTCTCCTCTAATACCTTTATTTGTAATGTCCCAAATTTCCTCTTCTTTTTTGGGTCCTAGGAGCTTTGCAAGCACAGGTAAATACTCCGCATTTAACAATACCCCCTCTACGTCAAAAATAACAAGCATTACTCAACTCAATCTCCTTGTTTATACATAATATTAACATATTGCAGAAATATCTATCTAACTCAACATTGATTAATAAGATTAATCAATAATGATATTAATCCTCTCCAAGATTTAAGGACTGATTGATTTTCTTGCCATAGATATGTAACTTTTGAAGATAAATATCAAATGTAGTATTGTTACGTTTTCTCATGGAAAAACATTTAATTAAGTAGAAATGCCTTTATAAGATTATGTCGTCCAATTCTGATGATCCATCAAAGTCTAGCACAAAAACAATTGATGTGAGGGGGTTATACTGTCCTGAACCAGTATTTAGAACAAAAATTGAAATGGAAAGAATGACTAAAGGCGATTTGCTAAAAGTTGTATCAGATGACCCCGATTCTGAAGAAGACATATCAAGATGGGTAAATAGAAACGGTCATGAACTATTATCCCTAAATAAAACTGATAAAGATTTAGAGTTTACCATTAAAAAGGCAAAGTGATATGAGTACATCCACTGTTTATCCATACTCCAATAATGTAATTGAGAGGATTGGTAACACTCCATTAATAGAATTAAAGAGCTTTTCCACCCCTAAAACGAAGATCTTTGCAAAACTTGAATGGCATAATCCTTTTGGATCAGTAAAGGATAGAGCTGCTTATTGGATGATAAAAAATGCCGAACGTCAGAATATTTTGAAAAAAGACAAAAGTATCATAATAGAACCAACGTCTGGAAACACAGGCATTGCACTGACTGGAATTGCTGCACACTTAGGGTACAAGGTTGAAATAGTAATCCCAGAAAAGGTAAGCACGGAAACAAAAAATATCCTCAGAAAATTGGGGGCCGCCCTCCATGAGACTTCAGACGATTTGTGCCCCAGGGTTGGAGCAGGAACAGACCAAAGCATAGCATTGGCATATGCAATATCGAAACCAAGACCTGATGTTTACTATATGCCTAATCAGTATGAGAATGATTCCAATTATTTTGCTCATTATGAGGGTACCGGTCCCGAAATATGGAAGCAAACAGAGGGTAGAGTAACACACTTTTTTACAGGCTGTGGTACAGGAGGTACAATAACTGGCACTGGAAAATTCTTGAAAGAAAAGAAAAGTGACGTCAAGATTGTTGCTATTCAAGCTCAAAAGAATCATCTATTACAAGGGCTCAGAAATTTTGAAGAATCAGCCAAGCCGGAACTATTCTTAAGAAGAGAGGATGTTGTCGATGAGTGGTACACGGCCACCAACGAAAAGTCTTTTAGAATGGCAAAAGAGATAGCGATGAAAGAAAATATCTTGGTTGGACCCTCGTCTGGTTCGGTACTTGCAGGTATGATGGATATGGCAGAAAAGAATTCAGGTAAGGAAAACGTTTTTGTAGGAATATTTGCTGACGATGGTCGCAAGTTTAAGAGTCTTTATAAAGAACAAGGGATATTTACTGATGAAGAATTTGACAAATATTTAAAAAATGGTAATTTCATTTCTCAATTAGCATATGACTAATAACATGTGACAAGAGAGAATTTAAAAACCTCCTATTGTTTGCCTCTGGCTTCTGATAACCATTTTTCAATGTCAAGGGCTGCCATGCATCCAAATCCTGCAGCTGTTATTGCCTGCCTATATCTATGATCATGGACGTCTCCGGCTGCAAAAACACCATCTATATTAGTTCGAGTAATATTATTTAACACCACATAACCTCGTTCGTCTAAATCAAGTTGATCCTTGAATATTGTAGTATTTGGCTCATGTCCAATTGCCACGAACAAACCGCCAGCATTTAGAGTGGTTTCTGCGCCAGTATTAATATCTTTAATAGTAACGGAAGCAACCTTGCCCGTACCTTCTATATTAACTACGGTTGAATTCCAAATGAATTCAATTTTGGGATTCTCAAATGCTCGCTCCTGTAAAATCTTACTTGCTCTTAATTCATTTCTTCGGTGAACAATTTTTACTGTTTTGCCGAATTTCGTCAAAAAGGTTGCTTCCTCCAGTGCAGTGTCCCCGCCCCCCACAACAACAATCTCTTGATCTCTAAAGAATGGGCCATCACAAGTTGCACAGTATGAAACACCTTTGCCAGAGAAATCACTCTCGCTTTTTAACCCTAACTTTCTAGGGGACGCACCTGTTGAAATTAACACACTCTCTGCTGTATACTCAGCCGATCCCGTGAATATCTTAAAAGGTCTATTCTTGAAATCTACTCTTGTTACTTCATCAATCACTATTCTTGTACCAAACCGTTCAGATTGCTGTTGCATGTTCATCATCAATTCTGGTCCAGTTATGCCTTTTGGAAATCCCGGAAAGTTTTCGACTTCAGTTGTAGTCATCAATTGTCCACCAGGCAAGCTTCCGGAGATAATAATTGTTTTGAGTTTAGCTCTGGATGTATATATTGACGCTGTGTATCCGGCGGGTCCTGAACCAATGATGGCAATATCAAAGTGTGTATCACTCATGTTCCTAGAAACAGTATCATCAATATTGACTGTAGGTTCTTCAGCTGGAGTCGTCATAACATGTCAATTTATCATAAATTCATTTATTAATGTATTATTAATAAATTCTTAAATTCTAAATCATTTATGGCGCAAACTATTGTTTATGGAATACAAATTTTATTATAATCTCTGATTATATTAATAGAAAGACAAATCTAATGAGGATAATCGTATGTGGCATGGGCGTCGTTGGACAAAGCTTTTTAAAATTGCTCTTGACAAGTTCTTCAAGTCTATACAAAGACTATGGAATTAAACCAAGAGTAATCGCTTGTGTTGACAGCAAAGGAATAGCTTTTTCACCAACAGGACTGGATTTGGAAAAGGTACTCGCGACCAAAGAAAAATATGGTAGTTTAGAATCCTTTGATGGACCCAAGTTAACCTCAGATAATTATATTGAAGATTTAGATGCGGAAGCATTTTTAGAGCTCACCCCTACGAATCTTTCGACAGCAGAGCCCGGGTTGTCACATATTATTTCAGCATTACGATCAAAAAAGAATGTTATTACGGTCAACAAGGGTCCGCTTGCACTGTCATTTTCATCACTTATTGAACTTTCAGATTATAATAATGTAATGTTGAGGTTTAGTGGAACAGTTGGGGGAGGGACTCCAGTTTTGGATTTTGCAAAACATTGTCTTAAAGGAGACAAAATAACATCATTTACTGGGATATTAAACGGCACGACAAATTATATACTTACCAGAATGGCTGATGGGTTACCCTTTAATGAAGCTCTAAAGGATGCAAAAGAAAAGGGTTATGCAGAAGCAAATCCTTCATTAGATATCGATGGTGACGATGCAGCTGCTAAATTAGTTATAATGGCAAATTGGATTATGGGTTATAAAGTAACACTGGCCGATGTAGAGAAGGTGGGAATTTCAAACATAGATCCGAACGAATTTGCCAAGGCATCAGAACAAGGAAAATCAGTAAAACTGATCGCAAAATGTGATAAGAGTGAATTATTTGTGAAACCTCTTCCTATTTCAAAGGACGATCCGATTTGTGTGAATGGGACATTAAATGCCGTTACTTTCAGGTCAGAACATTCAGGAGAACAAACGATAATTGGAAAAGGCGCCGGTGGCATGGAAACTGCAAGTTCTATCTTACGAGATCTTATTGAAATTAAGCAAAACATGACCAATTATGAATTAAATTAGGATTTTTGGAAACTCATCTTCCCTCGGGGTACAAAAAAAGAATTATAAGAACAATTGGAAATTAGAAATTCTGTATGTATAGCGGTGAGCTAGAGTTCCAAGCCAAGAGAAAAACCATTTCCATATTGCAAGAAGAAACGAACAAGATATTGAATCTATCCAGGGAACTGGCATTAATGACCGGTGCAATTTTTGATGGAGATAAGACAAAGGTTACAGAATCCTTCGAGAGGATGAGCATAATCGAAAATGAAATTGTTATTTTGAGAAAACAAATTACAAGAGAAGTCATAGCCATTGGAAGCTTGATGACATATAGAGAGGATTTGTTGAGAACCGCCTATTTCATAGATGAAATTTCTGGTTTTATAGGAGGTATTTCTTTTAGGTTGTCAAATATTGATCCTCAAGTCATAAGAGAACGATTTGAAATCGATCTAAAAAACATGATAGATGTTATCATTAATGTAATTTTTAAGATAAATGAAATGTCAAGAACGCTCACGATAAAACCTGAAAACACAATAGAGTTAGCCGGCGAAGTTCAAAGAATAGAATCAGAAGTGGATAAAAAGTACAGAGAAATGACTATAAAAGCGTTGGACTGCCTACACAATCCAAAGGATCTGATGCTTTTTAAAGATACTATCGAAGGGATCGAAGGTATGGTTGACAAATGCCAGCAGGCCTCCAATTCCTTCACGATTTTGGCATTAAGTATTTGATGATGCCATTTACCGGTCAACTAATTGAAAATAGAATACTCATTCATGACTTGGATCAATCGAGAAGTTTGTTTGCTGATGGATATTATGGTAAACCGCTTGGGATATCAAAGCCAAAGAATTCCGAATTCGATTCGCCTTTAGTCTTAGACCTCATTGAAGGCTATTACTTGAATCTAAACAAAAAACTAGACGTTTTTAAACATAATGGAATCGCTGTAGAATCAGATGGAATCTTAAAAGAATGCAAGAAGCAATACGTTAATTTTGAAGTAAAATTCAAAGTTTTCAAGAGTCTTAGAGACAAAGGCTACGTTGTAACACCAGGAATAAAATTTGGCTGTGATTTTGCGGTCTATATACATGGCCCTGGTATAGATCACGCTCCCTTCCTTGTAAAGGTCTTGACGAACAGTGAAAAGATAACAAGTATGGATATCGTACTTGCAGGCAGATTGGCAACAACAGTTAAGAAGCAATTTATTTTAGCAATTGTCAACCAAGGTAACGATTCCGTAAAATTTGTAGGATTTGATTGGTGGAGGGCCTGACTAACATTTTACGGGCTTGGTGACTTTGATTCTCCTCTATTTCTGTTCAAGTTTTTGGTAAATCAAATTTTATGTAGTTTTCTCCTGAAATGGTCAATCTGGCCGAGTATTTTTCGGATCCTGGTTCTAACCAGCCTTTGTAGCGTATAGAGTTTTTGACAATGTCAATAACACTTGGTTTTTTTTCATTGATTTCTTCATAGCAAGATAATATTTCGCCAAATTTAATTTCAGTTTGCTTATTATATTTTGTCAAGTAATAAACAAATAGGGTAGATTTCTCATAATGGTTGGACGGTTTCTTCTCCTTAAAAAACTCTCGTAGTCCCGGCTTATTATCACTTGTCTTTAGATCCACAGGTAACGGGGGTATGTTCACAGATAACTTGGGGATTGAATGTTTAGTGCTCTTACTTGAAATAGGAACTTCGGTGTGCATATCAAGTGTTGATGTGTTTCCTCCATTTTTGTTTTTGACTAAACGAATTTTATCGCTCTCGCTTGGAAAAGATTCCAATGAAATCGGGTTATTAGATGTTAGTATGTTATTGACATCCAACTTTGGAATATTTTCCTTGTTATTTATGATAACTTCTTTTATGGCAATTTTAAATATTTCCTCAAACTTTTCTAAATGCTTGTCCACAAAGGACTCGTTTCCCTCAAGTTCAAAAAAACCTTCCTTCAGATTAATTCTGAACTTCGTATCAGAGGTCAATAAAATTTTTCTAATTAATAATTATATAACTATTTGCATCGAGGCAGAATTATAGATAGTCAAAGTCATCGGCCTCATGCCAATATTTTAGTCTTTGGTGAAGCCATGGGAAAAAGTTAATTTCTTTGCTTTCGAATTCCTTCTTTACTATTCTTACGATTTTGGTAGATACCTTGCCCGGCTGACCATATATCTTTTTTTTCTTCCCAAAGTTAAAACCAAAACCCTCCTCTTTTTCATAAACAGCGGAAACTATTTTTGGTAACCAATACTTGTTGATCGGAGGCACCAAGATATTACCCCTAGCGTCAAAAACAGTTTCAGGTCTGTCTGTGTTAAATCTTACCGTAAAACAACTAACATTTGGAAAATACAAAAGCTCCTCCTGCATAGATCCCGAATCGGTAATTTCGGCCCAGCATTTTCCGCTATCCAAAAATTCGACCACGTGTCCATATTCCTTCCACAAAGGAGTAATCAAAAATTTTTCTGGGTAGCTTTGCTCAAGATCCAATATTGTTGAATAAAGATCATGTCTATTGAGAGCTGATATAGTAGCATTCAACAAGACTAAGACGATTTTGAATTGAGTATTTTTTATCAACTCAACAAGGCCACCTATAATTGCGTTGAATCTATTTTTAGTCAAATTTTCTCTGCGGTGAATATCCATTCGGATCCAGTTTCCCGATTCTAATTTTGGATATAATTCGAATACGCTTTTACTGGGTTTCTTCTTTCGTTTTAAATCAATAGCATCTACAACAGAATTTCCGACTATATGTATGTCATCCGGGGGATAGCCTTCTCGTATTAGATGATCCCTATTTAGTTTGGTAGGGACAAAAAAGTATTTGGTTCCTGCTGAGCAGACCCAGGTATCTATTTGCTCTGGAAATGGTTCCTCACGAGTTAAAAACCATTTCATCGATAATTGGTCAGTGATAAATTTTTCTACTGCCAAGTTATTTGGGACACTCTTTGATTTGATATGCAAAATATTTAATGGGCTCATTGACCGCAGTCCAGATTCATTTTGGCCTACCTTTTGCCCCAATCCAAAGACCCAAGATAACGTTGCTATACCCGCTACTAACGTGTCACCATGTACAATTGGCAAGATCCCTTTATTAGGTAAGTGGTTCTTGGTATATCTGCCGAAATAACCGAATTTAAGCATCAAGTCACTTGACTTTTGAATGAGGTTGCCCCTAATCTGCAAATCACAAATAATAGAATTTTGGAGGTCGAATTCTTTAATGCCATAACCAAGCAAGTCGTCATAATGTTGTCCTGTTGAAATAATGAAAGCAGGTAACCCTTGTCTCTTAGATTCCATCAAGAGTGGTGCTTGTTTATAAAAATCAGGCTTCGTCCCAATTACAATTGCCATTGCCTTGTCCAAGTCCGATTTTTTTGAAAACAAGGAATTGAGATTTTTCTTGTTGATGAGTATAGGGAGGAGTTTCTCACTCACGTTGATTTTTTCTGGATAATTTACACTTGAGTCAATTTCAAAGTTTTTTTCAATATCGAATTCCGCCTTTCTTGTGTGTTTCAATCCTGCTTAATTTCCCTATTTTTCGTTATCGATCCCTATCTCTCTGTGATCGCAGTGTGACGTGTCTATAACCAAGATATCCTATTGCGAGAAGCAAAATACCAAAGGCAACAAAAATCCAAGGTGAATTAATAAGCCACCAGGGCAAGTCAACAGTTGTTATCATAGGAATCAATGTTGAAACATAAAACATCCCAAAAATCAAACAAATTCCTGACGCCAAAACTAAAATGGATGATAGTTTAGAGCCCTCAGATAAGACTCTTGAAAAAAAAGATAAACCAACAGCAGGTGCCAAGGAAATGAAAATTACCTGAAAGTACGCACTGGAAGGTTCTACGGTGGTAGTTGGGCCTGAGCCATTTGGGCCTATTAAAAAATTAAAAAAACCAATAGAAGTAAAAATAAATAACAAAACAAGGCCTAATATTGCAATTGACAACCATTCGCCTGCCTTAAACATTTTAGATACTCCTATTCTCTAGATACAATATTTTAATATTGTTAATAATTAGAGTACTCCGATTAGTTTAGCCAATTCCTTCCTAGCAGCTTCACCAAGTAATTTGGCTGAATCCTCAGGCGTAGGAGTATTGACAAAGATCCCAAATCCTCGCTCAAGTCCAGACCAGGAAGTTACAAGTGGGTAGATTTCTAAATGCCAATGGAGTTGCCTACTATTCTTCTTCTCAGGCGAAATATGAAAAGCCATACTAAAATCAGTGCGAGCCAATATCTTATCCATTCCTCTGAGGGATGAGCAAACAACTAGTGCGAGATCTTTTATTTCTTTTTGTGTAGCTTTAGAAAAAAAAGTCGAATGTTTTCTTGGACATATCCAAAATTCATAATTATATGTGGGTGCCCAAGGAACCAATGTAATAAAATTGTCTGTAGAAAATAGTTGTCTTGGGCCATTTATCTCAGTCCCAATCATATCACAAGCTGGGCAGCTACCACTTTCATTCATCGACTGATGAAAAGTCTTGGCCTCTTTCTCAATTATAGGCGGGATAGCTGAGAAGGTCGTTATATGAAAGTGAGGATGTTTAATTTTGTTGTCTCCGTTTATTCCTCTACTTGCATAAATCGCCACATATGTAACGCCTTTTTGACTATAAAGCCATCGAACTCTATCCTGCAAAACTAAAAGCAAATTTGTCCATTGATCCACCGATAATTCCGAAAGTGCTAGTTCGTGCTGAGGAGTAGGAACAACTATAAGATCATAACCACACGCAGGCTCCCTATAAAACGGTCTGTCAGAATATTGGTGATTTGACGTTGAAGTCACGATCGGATCCTTGCATTCAAAGACACGAATGGTCCAGTTTTCGTTTTCCTCCTCTGTGGTATCATACAGCCTTTGTAATATACCCTCTTTGACAACGAATGACAAAACCAAATTATTACATTTTTCGACTGAGCAAGGACAATATGGACAATTTTCAGGTTCCATATTATGACTTGTTTGTTGTTGATTGTGAATGATTTCAGAAAATTTATCTAATTGATCAAA
>QCWC01000031.1 GCA_013114705.1 Candidatus Nitrosocosmicus sp.
CGTATACCCAATGAATTAATATGCCTGATAAATTATAGCTTTATTTCTCACAATAACAACCTGAATTGAATTTATACATTTGTATAATAAATCAGATTCTCATAATCACCCGATTTTATTAATAATATAATTTGTAAATTAGACGTTTTTGTTTATTTTGACAAATAATTCCTTAGCATTTTTTCTTGCTTCTTCTGTGATTTCTTCGTTAAAAATAGTATTACTTAAAGAGTCAAGCACTATTTGCCACTCCCTTTCAGTCAATTGAATACTTTTTTTATCGGTGTTGCCCATATTGAAATTTTTTAGTTTTCTGTAATAAAATCTTATTTACGACTATTAAATGAAGAACGGTTACTCCAAGCAATAGCAATTTCGTAAAGTGAGAATTTGAGTATCAAGAAATAATAGGATAAAGAAGGAGGAGGATGAGTTGGGAGAGAAATGCACACGAGGAAGAAAAAGTAGTGAATAAATGAAAACAGAACCAAGGTTTGTTGGCAAGTTAGCGAGAGAGAGAGATTGAAAGAGGGAGAGGGAGAAGAAGATAAAGCGTGTGTATGGAAAATTGAGGGTATGAATATATCAAATAAGGTTATAATATTGCGCTCCTAGTTTTCATGTTCTTTTTGAAATGATAAAAAATCCATGCGCTGAAATTATCAATGCGGCCAGGGACATCTTTGTAGCAAATACCAAGTTCCATGGAGTATTCGGATTTGGATATGGCATAAACAAATCATCTAACCTTAATTCTCCCTTGACTAAATCCGCAGTTATCAATGCATTCCAAATTATAAAATTATAAAAGAACTCGTAAATCGAAATTATCAATATAGCAAGAACAATTAATTGCAAAATAGACCTCACACTTTTTGGAACATTCTTTACTTTATCTGTTCCAAGTTTAGTAACGCAATACCAAGCTACAACAGAAACTATCATCAAATATGTTACTAATTTTGCTAATCCTTTAACTGGAAATTCGGTATTAACCAGTACCTCGCCTATTATGACTTTTCCAGTAATCAAATATTCATTAATACTAACGTAG
Organism: Candidatus Nitrosocosmicus sp.; assembly: GCA_013114705.1. Taxonomy (GTDB): domain Archaea; phylum Thermoproteota; class Nitrososphaeria; order Nitrososphaerales; family Nitrososphaeraceae; genus Nitrosocosmicus. The sequence continues at coordinate 1,055 of QCWC01000031.1, forward strand.
AGAGAATAAGCTGTAATCACAGCCATAACAAATGCACAAATATAAAAAACACACAAGTAGAACCGTCTGGAAAGAAGTTCGTCTCTTTCTGTGCTCAGTTTCATTTATATTTAAACCGATTAACTTCTCATATAAAAATGATATAGCATATAAAAAATCGGTGAATTTACAGGGTATTTTCGAACGTTCTAATGATGGCGTTTAGATCATCTTTGGCCATCAATGGATGTACGGGTAATGATAGTACATGATTCCATGCCCAAGTCGTGTTAGGTAGTAAATTATCGGCACTCGATCCGGATTTATCAGTATCATTATCGTAATATGGGGTTTTATGCACAGGTGGATCATAGTAAACGGTAGCACCGATTCCTGCTTTGAGAAGATTATCCTTTACTAATTCTCGATGAGAATTATCCTTAAACCCGACTGTAAAAAGATACCAATTAAATTTATTATTCTCTGATTCTTTTGGAAGTTTGAGTATGCCTTTTTGTTCAAAGCTTTTTAAACCTTCAGATAGCAATTCTGCGTTGGCTTTTCTTATTTCCAACATTTGGTTTAATTTTCGCATTTGAGATATTCCTATTGCCGCACAGAGTTCAGGTAGTCGCAAGTTCAATCCAAATACACGAGTATCGTATCCATTAACCATACCGTGATTTCTTATCATTAAAAGTTCTTCGTATATATTATCATCATTAGTAACAATAGCACCACCTTCTCCAGTAGTGAGCACCTTACTTGCGTAAAAGCTAAAGCAGCCCAGATCCCCTATTGTTCCGGATTGTTTTTCATTATATAAAGATCCAAGTGATTGACATGCATCTTCAACTACTTTTATTGATTTAGATTTTGCAATGGCATATAGTCTTTCCATATTGGAGGGATGACCGTACAAATGTACGGGTATAATCGCCTTTGTCTTGTCTGTAATTTTCTTCTCAACATCAGAGAAATCAATTGTATAATCGTCAGTATTGATGTCTGCAAATACCGGTTTGGCTCCAGTTGCGACAACTGAATTTGCCGTGGCTACAAAAGTAAAGGAAGGAAGTATCACTTCATCTCCAGGTTTAATTCCCAAAGACAATAAGGAAGCATGTATCGCAGATGTTCCTGAATTGACTGCGATAACGTGTTTTACATTAAGATATGATTTTAAAAGATTTTCAAAATCTTGAACACGCTTTCCGCCATTTTTGGCAGGAGAAGTTAAAGAATTTTCAGCAAGTACGTTTAGTACCTCTTGTTTGGCATCATCATCCAACCAAGGCTTGTTAATAGGAATCATTATTGAAATACTATGATTACAGATATAAAAATCAGTAAGAAAAAATGTAAAAACCCTCTATAAAATTAAATCATAATGTTGCGTACGGGGGCTTGGCTTGGTTTTCTTTTGTTATGGTATAGGCTTAAAAAGAATTAGGTTTGGGTTTGAGGATGGTGGAGTTCGTATTGTAATACTACTGCCAAATAAGTGGTTAAAATATAATAGAGGGCGATATTAACTAATTTTGGTGCAGATGTGGCAGAGTGGTCATCCTACAAAATCATATTTTTAGGACCATAATAATGCGTCGGCCTTGAGTTAATCAAGGTAGATAACATGAAAGCCGATTCGCCGTACGGCGAGCAGGAGTTCAAATCTCCTCATCTGCGCTCAATTTTACTTGGTGCAAATATTCAAGAATTCTTACAGCAGAGTCGTAATCTATACCCTGAGTAAATTGAAACATATTATCGACGTCAGAGAGGAGGCATTTAACCTGTAAATATACCACCCACCATAACGCAAAAAAAGAGACAATAAAACAATATTTTATAATGTGGCTCTGACACAACATGTATTATATAAAATAAGATGAAAAAATATACTGGTATTATAATTGGAATTATCGTGGTAGTGATAAGTGTCTTCACGATAGCAAATACTCCATCAGATACCACAATTTTATTGCCTTCACCTAACTTTGAAGATAGAGAATCGGCTGTAAGAGTCATGGCAGAAGATTTAGGATATCCTACAAACATTTTAGTTTTACCTGATGAGAGAATGGTATTAACTGAACAAACCGGAAAAACTTTGATCTTTAATAGCAACGGAACATTGCTAAATACAATTCAATTACCTGATAATTATTTTGAAGAAGGTGCAGGCCTGTTAGGATTGGCAGCGGACCCACAATTTGCTAGCAATCATTTCTTGTATCTTTATTATACTTACACAGATAACAATAGCAGCAACATATTCAATAAAGTAATCAGAGCACAGGAAAAAAATAATTCATTAGTTGACGTACAGACGATTATAGACAATATTCCGGCTTCAAAACTTCATAACGGTGGAGCGCTTAAATTCGGTCCCGATGGAAAATTGTACATAAGTGTAGGCGACACAACAGAATCAGAATTATCTCAGAATTTATCTAGTTTTGCAGGAAAAATCCTCCGCTTGAACCCTGATGGAACTATTCCAAATGACAATCCTTTTGATAACTCTTCAATTTATTCATACGGTCACAGAAATGTAGTGGGCATTGCTTGGGATTTTAACAATAATACGATGTACGCTACCGAAGCAGGAAGTACTGGAAATGATGAAATAAACATAATTAAATCAGGCGAGAATTATGGTTGGCCAATAGAAGTATGTGGTACCCCAGAGGAAAGTCTATTTGTTAATGCAGAATATTGCTTTACTCCCTCTGTTTACCCTTCTGGGATTATAATCAGTAATTCATCAGAACTAAATTATTATGGAAAATTATTAGTTGCCACCATAAAAGGAGAACATTTGAGAAGTATTGATCCTATTACAAAAGATCAATCTCCAATATTAACTGGATATGGCAAGATTAAAGATATAACTGAAGATAAGAACGGTTCACTATATATAATAACAAACAATAGAGGATTTTATGACGATTCTGGATCTGATAGAATTTTAAAGATAATTAGGAATCAGTGAGTAAAGATTGGAACTAAAAAAATTTAGAGATATGAATCAGGATGAAAGGCTTCACTATCTAAAGACAAGAACAAATTTGGATGAAAAAGATATTGATTTGTTTAGAAACACAGGAGCAATCAAATTTGATACTATTAATGGGATGGTAGAAAACGCTATTGGAATCTTTCCTCTACCCATTGGAATAGCAACGAATTTTGTTATCAACGGTAAAGAATATTTAATCCCTATGGCAATAGAAGAACCTTCTGTTATTGCAGCAGCTAGTAATGCTGCAAAAATAGCCGGCAGAGGAGGAGGATTTATTGCTCATGCAGACGATTCTATAATGATAGGGCAGGTTCAATTAATCCCCATACACAAGAATTCAACCAATAAATCAGAAATTAATGATAATAACATAATCAAAGTATTACAAGACAATAAAAACAAAATAACTTTGCTAGCAAATACAAAGAGCAAATTTGCAGAGTGTATAGATATTAAATTCAAACTTGTAGAAGATGAAAGTATAAACAACCTAGGAAGAATGATAATAGTTGAGATTCTAGTAGATACCAAAGACGCGATGGGAGCCAATGTAATAAATACAATGTGCGAAGCCATAGCCCCAGAGATTGAATTACTAACAGGTGGTAAAGTAATATTGAAAATTTTGTCTAATTATGCTACAGAACGCCTAGTAAGATGCAAGGCGATATTTCCGAGGGATCTAATTGGTGGTGAACATATTCTTAAAAGGATTTTATTTGCTTATGCTATGGCATACACCGATACACATAGAGCAGTAACTCATAACAAAGGAATAATGAATGGAATCGATAGTGTTGCCATAGCCGCGGGCCAGGATTTTAGAGCTATTGAAGCAGGTTGTCATGCATACGCTTGTAGAGATGGGCATTATAGATCATTGACCAAATGGTATCAAGATTCTAACGGGGACCTAGTTGGAGAAATAGAAATTCCTATGGCAGTTGGAACGGTTGGAGGAATAACAAACACACATCCACTTGTTAAGTCATGCTTAAGATTATTGAACGTATCGAGTTCGAAAGAATTAGCAACTATAATAGCCACATCAGGGTTGGCACAGAATTTCTCAGCAATAAGGGCATTATCAGACGAAGGCATACAGAAAGGGCATATGAAATTGCATTCAAAAAATATTGCGATTATTGCAGGAGCTACAAATGAACAGATTGAATTGGTTTCAAAAAAAATGGTTGAGGAGAGCAATGTCTCGGTATCAAGGGCCAGAGAAATTCTCGATACACTAAATAAAACATGAACTTGATTAACAGAATTTCTTATCGTCCTATCATTAAAAAAACAAATAAACTACACGATAATTAGTATAGTCGATATAGGTATCAAATATGGGTATTGTTAAATTTGTGGTGCCCAAAGGCAGTATAGAAGAGGCTACTTTTCAAATAATAGAAAGAGCATGGCAATGTAACGTTAGCGGCAGGGGTAGAATATACAGAGTAAAAATTGCGGACCCAGAGATAGAGGTCAAGATTCTAAGACCACAAGAAATTCCTACATATGTACAGGAGGGGTTTCACGATGTAGGAATAACTGGTAAAGACTGGATAAAAGAAACCAATGCCGATGTCAAAGTATTATTAGACTTGGAATATGGTAAAGTAAAACAGGTAATAGCTATTCCAGAATCCTTCAAGTTTAACAGCCTAGATGAGTTGATAGACGATTTTGCACTAAACAAAAAGACGTTGAGATTTTCGACTGAATATTTAAAATCGGCATCTCAATACATAAAATCAAAAGGAAATTATAAAAAGCACTTTGGAGATTTGGAACCTACAATAGTAACTCCATGGTCCAGAACAGGTGACAACAAATTGGTAGAAATATTTTTGTCATTTGGAGCAACGGAAGCAAAACCACCAGAAGATGTTGACGCAGTTTTTGATATCACAGAAACAGGAACGACTTTAATTCAAAACAATCTAAAAATTATAGATCAAGTTATGGAATCCACGGCCGTACTCATAGCCAATAAAGAAGCACTAAAAGATCCCATAAAAAGAGAAAAGATAATAGATATGATTGTTTTGCTAAAGGGTGTTGTAGAGGCCAGGAAGAAATTGCATATTTTCGTTAACGTGGAAAAGGACAATCTCAAAGCGTTACTAAACATCCTTCCTTCATTAAAAGGACCAACCGTAAGTAACCTAAGTACAGAAGGTTGGTTCGGAGTAAACACCATAATTGACAAAAATGAGTTTATTAGACTTGTTCCAACCATAAGAAAAATTGCTCAGGGTCTTGTCATTTTAGAACCCAGTCAAATATTGTCAATGGACAAAGTCATTTTAGATGATAAAGATGAAGTAAAAATTGATTAATATCATAGACATCAAAGACCCACAAGAACAAGCAAGTGAATTAAGAGAAAGATCATGGAACAAAGATTTGTCTATTCCTACAAGAAATGTTCTAAAAATCATGGACATTATAAAAGCTGAAGGAGATGAGGGAATATCAAAATGTATTAAAAAATATGAGAACGTTAAGACAATGGATTCATTTGTTGTTAGCAAGGAAGAAATCAAGGAGGCATATGAAAATGTTTCGGCAAAACAAATCAGAATCATAAAATATATGAAATCGAAATTAGAAAAAAGCGAACAAGCAGTTATTGATAGTTTAAAAAATATAAACATTAACTCAGACGGAATCAAAATAAAAAAAACTGTTTTACCTATTTTTAGGGTGGGTTGTTACACTCCAGGCGGAAAAGCTAGATATCCAAGTACTATTGTTATGTGTGCAGTACCTGCTAAAGTTGCAGGAGTAAAAGAAATAGTTGCCATTACTCCTCCTATGAAAAACGGTAAGGTGGATCCACTAACTCTTGTAGCAGGAGACATTTGCGGTGTTAATGAGTTTTACAAGATTGGGGGGGCTTATGGAATAGCCGCATTAGCATATGGCACAAAGACCATAAAAAGAGTTGACAAGATTGTAGGGCCTGGTGGAGTGTATGTTTCTGTTGCAAAGTCCATAGTATCAAAAGACGTTTCCATAGATATGATAGCAGGGCCGACAGAATTGTTGGTATTCGCTGATGAAAAATCAAATCCACGTTATATTGCACTGGATCTGATTTCTCAAGCAGAGCATAGCGAAGATACACTCTGTGGGGTAGTAACTAAATCAAAATCGATAGCTACCAAAATTTCCTTAGAACTTGACACAATAATTAAGGAAACCAACATATCCAGAAAGGAATTTGTAGAGAAAAGCATTGATAACAATGGATTCATTGCATTATGCCAAAACGATAAACAAATAACAGAATTTATTAATGAATTTGCACCTGAGCATTTAGAAATATTCTCAACTCATAACAAGAATTTAATCAAAGAGATCCGTAATGCTGGTTTAATATTAATAGGCCAGTACACTCCGTCTTCGGTAAGTGATTATTGCCTTGGTTCTAATCACGTCTTACCCACATACAGATTTGCAAAATCCAGGTCAGCATTATCTGTTTTAGATTTCATTAAATTAGTAAACATGATAGAAATGAATAAAGACACCCTAGCGAAAATTTCTCCCATTATGAAAGAAATCACTTTGACAGAAGGACTAGTTAATCACTATGAAGCAGTAAAAGGAAGGCTGACAAAATAACGATGGTAGAGTGGTTAGAAAAAGAGCTTGTCTATATTAAATCTCACAAACCCTATAAAAGACCAGATAAAGTTCATGACTTTTATAAATTAGATTCCAATGAAAATATAGTATTAGAAAAGAATTTAATTAGAGCAATCGCAATGAAATCGCTTCGTGAAAGTGATTTTAGGGAATATCCACTAGAGCAATTTGACAAATTGTATAAAAAATTATCAGAGTATACCAATTTGAGTACAAGAAATATTGGAGTTGGTAGCGGTTCTGATCAAATAATGGATTTATTACTATCAACGATTGGTAAAGGTAGAAGCGTAATCACACTAAATCCCACTTTCTCTTATTTTGTAGACAGATGTAATTTATATAAAATACCAACAAAACAAATTGATCTTTCAAGTTTAGACAATTCTTTTGATGTCGAATTGTTCATTAAGAAGGCAAGAGAATACGACATAATATACATAGCATCACCAAACAATCCTACAGGAAATCAATTCAGGTTCTATGAAATATTAAATATAATTGAATCATTAAAAGATAAACTAATAATAATAGACGAAGCTTATGTCGAATTTGCTGAATATAATTTAGCAAACACAGTATCAAAGTATAATAACGTTGTAATTATGAGAACGTTTTCAAAGGCTTTTGGGTTGGCCGGTGCTCGAATAGGCTATATGCTAACCAACGAACATTTGGCAGATATATTCAATCAGTATTTACAACTACCATATCCTCTTAGTAGTTTTTCAATGCAATTGGCAATTGAAGTTCTTGCAAATATACACATAGTAAAAAGAAGTATCGAATTGATAAAAACCGAAAGATCAAAAATATTTGAGAAATTAAACAAAATGAATCAAATCAAAATATTTGAATCACATTCTAACTTCTTTTTCTTTCAAACGTTTAATCATTTTGACAAAATAAAGAATTCAATGATGAATGAAAAAATATTGATAAAGAACTTTGGAAATCTAGGAAATTACCAAGGGGCTATGAGAATTACCATAGGAAATACTGAGATGAATGAAAAAATAGTTTCAATATTTGAAAAATCACAATCAACTTAGGAGATAGTTAATCAAGGACTGTCATTGGTCGAAGTGGTGCTGCTGGTAGCCGTGGTTGTGGCGGTGGTAGTGGTGGTAGTAGTATCCAGTTCCTGATCAGAATTTTCCATCATTAATTTCTTTTGAGTATAGACATTGACTTCGGTAGAAACAGACGTATCCAGAATTTTTCTTATTTTTTCTGCCCTCATATTACCAATACCAGGTACCCTAGCAAGCTCTGCAATTGAAGCGTTCAAAACATTCCGAGGAGAATGAAATTTTTCCAATAGTCGTGTAGCCACCTTAGAACCTATTCCAGGTAAAGAAGTAAGAACATATAATTGTTGAAGGACAAATGGGTTTGATTTTTTGATCTTTTTTAAAAGGGGTCCCTCGTTTTTGTTTTTGAATTGGTTTGAAGCCAACAAAACCAATAGTTCAGCGGTATAATAAACAGAACTGGTGTACAAGACGGGTAGTCGAAAATCGAGTGCAACCTTAATCAAGGTTTCGTAGGCTATGCGAAGTTTGTCAATTATTAATCTAGAATCTGAAGAAAAATCCTCCCGGGTATCAAGATCTGTTAAATTTCCTTCAACAATAATTACAGGTCTGGAATAATGTTTTATTAGATCGGAACACTGTACAAATAAACGACCATCGTAAACAGAATTAAGTAAATCATATATTGTTTTTCTTTCAATGATAGTTTCTGATGAAACTATATAGTCCCCAATTACTAATTGTTTATAATCCACATGCACTCCCATTAGTTTTAGTAAATCAGGAACACGACTATTTTTCTCTCTCTCATCTACTACAATTCTAATAGCCAATATTATAATAACAAAACAAATAGTCTTAATTAATATTAATAGGAAAGAAAAAATTATGGTTGTTTTTATGAGGATGGTGGCGGGCTAAATTTATTACCAGATGGTGATGATGGTGGTGAGGAACCCGACTGGGCCATATGCATCATTTGGTTAATCTTGCTTTCAACTTCTTTGAGATTTTCTTTGACTCTGGATTCTTGCTTTCCTAAAACAACGGTTCTAGTGTTTGACAATTCTTTCTTCTCCTCTAATTCCTTTATCAGATCATCTCTGTTAGACTTGACCAGTAGTGGGCCTGCTAACTTGTATACAGTATCATCGGCAGTAGTTTTCTTTAATTCCTCCAATGCTCTTTCGGTTTCAGATACTTCTAGTTCAACCTGTTGTTTTTGCATCATTATTGCTTGAAGGTTTTGTTGTAATTGTTGTAACCTCGCAAGCTGCTCTCTGAGCCATGGAGGAAGCTCTTGTTCACTCATTGTTTATACAGACTAACTAGATATGCACTGAGATAAAAATTATTATGGTTGGATTATTATTATTGTTTATCTATCTGAATTACAGAATAAGACAAATCAATCAATCTCAAAAGTGATACAATAGTTGCACGAAATTTGGATACATTGTTACTTGAAATAGATACTACAATACAGTTATTTTCAGTGGAAACAGTAACTTGGGCACCAAAATCAGGAGTAGACTGTATATCGCCTTTTAGAGCAACAAATATGGAATTTAATTGTTGAGTTAATAAATTAGTGGGATCTTTAAAGAAATCTGGATTGGGTTTTATATCAAAATAAATATGGATTCTAGAGTTGTAGTTTTCCAAGATTTATGTCATATGCCCCTGCAGCTACCTTATATTCACATTTACCACATTGCCAAATACCAATAGAGATTCTTCGGAATTTTAGTGAAGTACAGCTGGGACATCTTCTTTTTTGTTTTAAAGTTCTATAGACCTTACCATATCTTTTTCGTACAGTAGCACCAAATTTTACACCCAAACCTTTTAGTGCTGTTGAGCCCTTTTTCCTTTTAATCTTAGTTCAACTCCTTTATTTTAGAGCGTATTTCCTCTCCTTTAATTCTTGCTATTTCGGAGAAGCTAATAATTTGATCAAAAGTGAATGGACCTGTAAACCCTTTTTGTACCGCAACTATGCTTCCATCTGATTGAGTAGTCATAGTTATACGTGCATCCATACATGCCTCTTCTTCGGTAGTGGGATCTAATAGTACTGATTCGCCGATTTTAACTGCAGTGATTGAAATTGGGATAGTAGTAATAGGAGGGGGCATGGTTTTACCCGTATCTACTACCTTATCATCTTGCATTTCAAAAATCGGAAATTTACTTGTCGATAAGGCTGCCACAACAGCATAAGAAGTAGCATCTAGCAAATTACCATCGCTGTTTATTATACTACAATCAACAAAAACGGTGTAGACAATTTTTCCTGGAACCAAAACCAATTTGTCCAAGTCCAGCATTTCTGATTCACGTACTCCTCTATCGACAACTCTAGACAATTCGATTGCATCTTCATCGGGAGGTCCGGGTTCAACATGTGGAGAGGCAGTAGGCAAAACTTCTGCGGACATGATCAATGCTCCTTTATTTTCTAATCCTTCAAATGGTTCGCCTGTTTCTACTTTAACCCCTGCAATAACTTCGGTGTTTCCAAGTATCACCTTTGCAGAACCAGATGCCTTATCGATTATGCCCACCTCAATTTCGAGGTTTCTGTAGGACTCGTATTCACGACCGTCCAATCTTTTTCCTCTAGTCAAGGCTTCTAACATTTGTTGTTTTCGTAGTTGTTCAACTATTATTGTAGAACGTTTAGATGAACTCATACCTCTTCTTTTACCTCCAATTCATTTCCAAAATACTTCTTCATTAGAGCATCCTTTTGTATTTCATATACTAATTTACATCCATCAATTGCCTTATTCAAACATTCACTAAATTGAGCAGTAGTAAGCTTTCCATCAACTTGAAGTAATGTAATTTGTTCCAAATTAGGCAGATATGCTACAGGCATATCAGCATCTCCTTCTTTATCTTCCAAGTCGTTAACATCCAAAACGATATTATCTGCTATTCTTCCCGCAGCACAGGCAGAGACTAAATCACGCATATTAATTCCAGCATCTGCCAATGCTACCGATGCGGCATTAATACCAGCACATCTAGATCCGCCATCAGCTTGCAACACCTCAACAAATACGTCAATAACAGCTCGAGGATAGTCGCTCAATATTAATGAGGGCTCTAATGACTCGCGCATTACTTTTGATATCTCTACTTCTCTTCTAGAGGGGGCAGGATTTTTTCTTGTATCTGTTGAAAATGGAGACATGTGATATCTACATCTAAGAACACATCTATCAGGAAGGGCCATATGTTTTGGGTGGACTTCACGTGGTCCATAAACAGCCACAATTATCTTGTTCTTTCCAAATTCTATAAAAGCAGAACCGTCTGCATTTTTTACCACGCCGACGGTAATTTTGATTGGACGTAGATCATCTATTCCTCTACCATCAGATCTTTTTCCGTTTTCATCCAATAAGGTTAATTCTTTCAAGCTATACACATCCTATTTAATCACTCTTGTTTTTTTTCTTTTTGATCGTTATTGCTGTTGTTGCTGGATGATTTTTCAGAATTGTCAATTTTGTGTTTTTCCTTTGAACTAGACTTGGAAGTATTTTGTTGTTGCTGTTGTTCTTCCTGCTGTTGACCTTTTTGTTTTTGTCCTTGTTGTTGAGGTGGCTGTGGTTCGGAGGTTGGTTGTTGTCCTTGTTGTTGTTGAGGTGGCTGTGGTTCGGAGGTTGGTTGTTGTCCTTGTTGTTGTTGCTCCTGCTGCTGTTGTTGTTCTTGTGGCTGTTGTTGTTGTTGTTGAGGTGTCTGTGGCTCGATGTCAGCGGATGCATTAACTGATTCTGGTTGTTCTGGATCTTCTGGGTCTTGAACATTTAGCAAAGCCTTGACTCTTTGAGTAAGATTAGTGGTGTGTGACTCTTCTTCCACTAGTCTTATGGCCTTTGCAGCTAAACTCAGCCCATCAGGATCCCTGCCCGTAACAACTACTATGCCATTTTGACCAATAATAACTCGAGTTTGAGTAGCTTGTTCTATTGTTTGAATCATGGAACCTCGCTTACCTATCAACCGTGGGACTCGAGTTGGAGAAATTTTAATGAATTCACCATATGGAATTTTACCCAAATCTTTATCTTGAACTGTAAGCATAGGATCTCGAGTCCTATCGAATGATACAATCCTTGCAATAATTAAATCACCAATGCTTAATTGACGCCCCATATCATCTTTAGCGGGTGAAAAATCACGACCAAATACATCTTGAGCCGGCAAATGTGCAAAAAAACATGCATTGATATCAACATCCCACGATAAAGAAGATCGATCGATGATCTTTCCTATTACCAGATCATTTACGCGTGGGATATATACACCTGATAAGGGAATAACTTTCACACCATCTTTACCAGCCTCAGCAATTCCGACTCTTGTTGATACTAAATAATTACCACTTTTAACAACATTCATCAAAGGTTTATAATTACCCTCAATAATCTTATCTCCAGGTATAACATACCTTCTCTTTATTTCTTGCATTTTAGGAATTATCTACCCCCAATAACAAAAAATATGTAAAATGAAATGTTTTCATATTTCTATTTCTAATAATGTAGAAATTGTTCTATAATATATTCTGTAAGTAGTTATTATTCCTTAACTTGTGCAGTTCCTCTGGTCAATGAGCCAATACGTTCCAAAAAATTTCCCTTCATTCCAGCATTTATTTCTAATTCTACTTTCAGTGAACCGTCCGATAACCATTCTTCAGAGGTTAAAGCGCCAGAGCCTTTAACAAAGCTATAACTTGCTGATGAATATGAGTTAGGTATGAGAATAGACAGGCGTAACATTTCAGATTTTAGAGGCAAAATTTTTCTAAGAGCATCAACTATGGATTTTACTTGATCTTCTGCTTTCTTAAATGGATCAATAGTAACTCTTACATCCTCCAAAGCATTTTCTATTCGTTGAATAGGGTGCGGTAATTTGGTTTTTGGATCTACAAAGTTTTTATTAATATACTGGATAATCTGTCTTCGCTTATCATCTACCATTTTACGTCTCTGATCAGTCGTAAGATTTAGCTCTCCTTTAAGTAGGATCTGTTTTAGTATTTCATTGGGGTCTTTGGTTTTAAAGTGTTTATTTAATTTATCAATACCAACTCTAGATCCTTTGTTTGCATCTAAGTATATTTCATCAGAAACTAAAACGGAAGATAGATCAGTTCTTTTTCCCATTTTATATTCTAATGCAGGATCCGGTTTAACCAAAATTTCAAATCGGTCACTTCCAATAATCAATTTTACAATCGTAACCTTGGAATCAGCCATATAGATAAAAAATAACCGTCATATATTAATATGATAAATCGGGTGATTTATCATTAGCAAAACTTGAGTCGATAACGGCAAAGACTTTAGCAACTTTGTTGTACATCCATTGTTTCGCTAGGTTTTGGTTTATTATGTATTATAGTAATCATCATATTTGACTTTTCTATCTCAGGTTATCATTACATTCTCTCTGTGTGAGTGTATGTGCAAGTGACAAACAAAACAAGCAAATGGTAAGATATTCGTAGTCAGATCGATAATCGCTAGATCTTTAGACCTGCAAACACGTGTAATCGTTATTAATTCATTACATTTTTAATATGCGTAGGATTAAAGTTATCTGATTTGATCTCCATAGATTTAAAGGTTATTGAAAAGCAAGATGAGAGAATAACCATTAAATTTAATAATGTACCGCGTCAGTATGTAAATGCTATAAGACGATTATCAATTAGTGAAGTACCCACATTTGCTATCGATGATGTCGTAATTTTGGAAAACTCATCAGTAATGCACGATGAGGCTGTTGCTCACAGGCTTGGTCTAATTCCACTTAGGACCGACCTGAAAAAATTCTCTTTACCTGACGAATGCAGTTGTAAAAGTACTCTTGGATGTGTACATTGTAGAGTTCTCTTGCAACTTGATGCGGAAGCTAATGAGAAAACCAAAACAATCAC
>QCWC01000312.1 GCA_013114705.1 Candidatus Nitrosocosmicus sp.
AGATGCAATTCCTGAGTTTATTCGATCAATTTGTACAAAGATCTTTGTTTGATGTTGGCTTGGATCTTGCTTGAGCATGTCATAAAGTGTATTCTCGATTACTCTGCCCTTTGCATTTGTTACATCGGAAATTGGAATATAATTAAGAGGGACTTGGTCAAAAGCTGGTGGTGCATTCACTAAAATCCACTGCTTATCTCTCCATTTGTCACGAACTCTGCCCCCTCGTCTGGAACCTTTTGCCATATGCAGGCAATTCCTTGAATCCAAAATATAAGTTATGCTAACTCGCGGTATTTTCTGGAAGGCTAGATACTCAATTCAAGTAAATAAATATTAAATAAGAGTCTCGGACTCTTAATGATAACGATTTATTGTGATTTTAATCAACTATGCACGCTATAATTTGAGGATCAAATGTTCACTATCGTTTACTATTGGCATTTGAGGTAAGAATATCCGCGATAAAACAAAAATAATCTTAATTTGAGTATATAATAAAATCGGATATCAAATAACTCATCATCAAAAAACGTTTATAATTAAAAAGATATGTCAATAACATAGTACTTGAGAAAGAGCCAAATTTTTTTTTGTTCATTATTATTTAGTTTCTTACTTTTTCTAATCTCTTATTCAAATCATAATGCCTTGACAGTTACACTAAATTTTGCGAATGCCTCAATTTTGCCAACACAGCCTCCAAATCAAATAGCTGAATTTGAAAAATGGAATTGCGGAAAAGTCGATGACATAAACTCAAATTTTTATATAGAGGAGATTCAAGTACCTGAAGTTTGTAGCATCCCAATTTCAATAGCCTTCGACGAAAAAGATAACAAAGTATGGTTCATCGGAACTCGAAATGGTACGTTGTTTGAGTATATCCCATCTAATCAAACTTTTAAGACTTATCAAATACCTAACTGGTTTTCCAGAGACCTTCCAGCAGGGAATTCTTGGAGTTGGGACTTGAAACTAGACAAGTCAGGAAATAATATTTGGTTTACTGATGAGAAGTTAAACTCACTTTGGAAGTTCAACAAAAATGAAAAAGAGTTTGAACAATTTGTTATACCATTTTATTCAAACAGTTATTCCACTGCATATCCTGTTTCTATCGAGTTTATGGATGATAAGAATATGTATTTTGTAGGGATAAGGTCATTGTCATTATGGCATGGCTATACAGACCGAATGACGAACGGTACATCAACTGGAATTGAAGAGATACCAATTCCTCTTGATGGCTTATTTAAAGGCATTCCTGAATATGAAATAGGGATAGGGTCACTCGCAATCGATCATGCCAAAAAAAACATATGGATAACTGCTCTGGCATTTGAGAAGAAAGGAGTGTTAATAAAATACAACTTGGGGGATAAAAATTTTACCCTGTATGAACTACCGGATTCTTTTAGATCCCCTACAGGTATCACATTAGATTCTAATGACACTGTTTGGATAACAGATCATGCCACTAGTTCTTTATATAAGATTGATCCTCCTGGAGAATCAGTCACTCTAACACCATCAGATATGGAGCATATTGTAACATCACCCCTGTCATCCAGAATTTACGGTGTTGATTTTAAAGATACATCCAATAAATCATTACATATTTATGAAAATTCCTTGCCTTATTGGATCGATTCCACTAATGACGGAAGCATAGTTACAAACGAACACGTTGGAAATAAAATAGCAAGATATTTCCCCGGTAATGAGACAATGATCGAATATTGGGTACCAAGTCAAAACATACTTTACTCCGTTTGTGATCCAAATAACTTAGATATTGAGTGTGGATATTCGAATGTGTTGCAGTTCGATATAGAATCTAAGACGTCACCTACATTAGGTAATTATACTTCTAAAATATGGTTTACTGAACAGTCAGAAAACAAAATAGGATTCGTAGATCTAGAAAAGACAGTACCAATTTCATTAACAGTCACCCCAAACCACTCTAATATCAGTGGTGGAATTAATGGCGAAACTGTAAGAATAGATGTTCAAGCAAAGATAAAAAACTTGAAAGGTAATGATTTAACTATCCGGTCAGATTTTACGAATGAAGATAATATCACACTTAAACCAGTTATTTCTGGTACGTTTACCCCTAATGGTGACATTAATGGGTTTGAAGCAACCATAGAACCAGAAGTTTTACACATCAATATGAACCAGAATTTCACGGATAGCGATACCAAATTCGCTAGTTTCAGTATCTTATTGAAACCTGTCAGAGAAATACCGCCTGGTAATTATAATCTAATGGTTGGGGTTGAGAGTAAAGATATTACCATGATGAAGAAGGTAAGACTGAATATCATTAATTGAGGAAACTCATACTGAGAGTATCCAAAAAAAAATTAGGTATCTACAGCACATCTAAAACCAGAAAAAAGGATTCTTTCATGCGGTTTAAAATAGTTCCTATAACTGTTGCGAATTTGTTTTTTTGGCGTAGCAAAGGATCCGCCACGGAGGACTTTTTGATTTATAGCCCATTTGTCAGTATATTCTTCGAATCTAGAAACAAACCCAGGATATAAAGCATACTCCGAAGAGGTCCACTCCCATACATCCCCTAACATTTGATAACAACCATAGTGACTTTTTCCTTTAGGGAAACACCCTACTTCTGTAGGATGCCAAACAGACGTTTCCAAC
>QCWC01000032.1 GCA_013114705.1 Candidatus Nitrosocosmicus sp.
TGTCAACGTTTATGAATGGCTAGATACACCTGGTCATCCCGCTTCAGAAAGAAAACCATTTATGATAAGAGAGAAGGATTGTATATTCTGTCTAGCATGCGAAAATGTGTGCCCTCCTCAAGCAATAAAAATATTCAAGAAATAAATTTACAGATTTATAATTTTAATTTTTGATATACTTGTATATGTGGTATTTTAGGTTGTTGTTATACTTCATTACTGAATTCCATTTATTATGGTGATCATAAAGGGCAAGAAAATTTTCTTTCTTACCATGATCTAAATTATTGTAGATATTTTCTCCCACAATGATTTCGTCAGGATAAGCCATTGATGTAATTTTAGAGGCTATGCTTATGCTAAAACCAATCAAATCAATGTGAGCATGTTCGATATTCCTGCCATATAATAAGACCAATGCTGATCCATATTCTATCCCTATTTTAACAGCTATTTCCTGAAAACAATTTTTTTGGAATACGGGGTTAATCCCTTTCTTTATTACTTTCCTAATATACCTCGCACAGTCCAATGAGTTCATTATTGCTTTTGTAGGATTATAATCCGAAGGAAAAAGGGCAATTACGGCATCACCAACAAATTTCAAAACATAACCCCCAAATTTTACTATCGAAAGACTAACCTCTTGTGAGAATATTTGAATTATAATCGACAAATTAAGTGGAGAGATATCATGAGACATCTGTGTAGATCCGACAATATCGATATACATGACGACAACTTTCGCATTTGAATTAACTTTTCTTTGTAGATATTTTCTGCATGAATCAGTAGAAAGATCTATTAACAAACCTTTATTCTCAATACTGTGAGACACCCTATCCTGTACACTTTTGAAAATATCGTATTCCTCAGAGTCAAGATTGGGCAATTGCAATTTGTATTAGTCTGACGTGATTTATACTTTTAATACTTACCAAGCAAAGAGGGGTTCGAATGTTCTACCGACTGAATTTATTTCTGTTTGAAAGATTTAGACTTTACTATGAAATTAGAACCGACAGTTGATGAGATTAAGATGATACTCTGAGTTAACCTCTAATGGGTTTTATGTTGCCTCTTTGATTTTTGACAACTGGACTTAACTTATTACTTCTTTTCCAGGATTGCAGATTTTGAGTTTCTTTGATCCTAGTATCTCGTTGGGACTATATTATAATCATAAAACGAGGGTCAAATGCCGCCGATAGGAAAGGAAAAAAGTTAATTGCACTCTAAATAGATATTTATGATATAAATAGAACTATTGATCCGCATCTGACCTCTCAAAATAGACTTTTTCCTATTTATTAGTAACCAGTATTCAAATCTAAACCTGGTCCGATGAAGAGCTATTATAATAATGAATATTAGCAAATTCTGCTAAATCCTCAGGTAGGATACTAACTGGAGGTAGTATTCATATCAAAAAGTAACTTATTTCTGGACGCATCGATATCAATTGCTATAATAACTGGTTTTTTTGACGACATTTTTGCTTTATGAAAAATAGTTTTAAAGTCAGCAGTCCGTACAATCTTGTAACCTATAGCTCCAAAACTTTCTGCTAGCTTGACAAAATCCGGATTCTGGAATCGGGTAAATACGCTTTTGCCTAATTCCAATTTTTGCTTTGTAGATATCACTCCCAGGTCATAGTCACACCAAACGATAACAATTATTGGTAACTCTAACCTTACTGCAGTCTCTAATTCTTGTACATTCATGAGAAACCCTCCATCCCCACACATTGCAACAACTTTTTTTGAAGGATAAGCTAGCTGGGCACCTATAGCTCCTGGAAGTGCAAAACCCATGGAACAAAATCCATTAGATATCAAACACGTATTTGGCTCAAATGTCCTATACACCTTTGCAATCCACAGTTTATGCGCCCCGACATCAGAGAGTAGGATGTCGCTTGATGAAAGCGATTCTCGAACATCATGAATCAATTTTTCTGGCTTTATGGGATAAGTGTTGTCGTATTGAAATTTGTCGATTCTACTCTCTACCTCATCTCTAATTTTTTTGAAAACTTTGATTAATCTCTTAGTTTCTTTATGCTTACTTTGTTGTATATTATACCCTGGATTTAATCTATTAAGAGAATCCATCAAGGAATTAATACTAAGTTCAATATTCCCGTATATTTCTAGATCCGGATCATAGAAATTGTCAGTTTCTGCTGTCGTGAAATCAAAATGAATTATCTTCTTCAAAGGAATTGATCCATTCCAATTACGAGGGCTATATTCTACCAAATCGTATCCTATTGTGATAATAAGATCTGCTAACTTTAATGCGCGTAGAGCAAAATCGGATTCTTTTATACCAATGGTTCCCAAGTGAGTCGGAGTTTTGTCAGATACTACACCTTTACCCATAAAGGTATTTACCGAATATATGCCAGTGGCATCTAGAAACTCTCTAATGGCATCGGATGATCGATTTCTAATACAACCATTACCAATCAATACAACTGGTGCCCTAGCATTGATTATCATTTTTGCAGCCTCAACAAGATTTAGAGTTGATAAATTGGAACTATCTCTTCTTCTCTTATTTAATGGTTTTAGTAAACTTTTTGATTTAGCAACATCAACTGGGAGTTCTAGATGAGTCGCACCTTTCTTCTCCTCCAGTGCAATTTTGAATGCTCTTCTCACAATCTCGGGAATCCCATCAGCATCTCTTATCGACCAAGTCCACTTGGTTATTGGGGTAAACATAGTGACAGGATCCATATTCTGGTGAGATTCTTTATGCATTTGATTTGTAAAGGTCTGACCGGTAATAGCTAGAATCGGAGACCTGTCCATATTTGCATTGGCAACTCCAGTTGCTAGATTGGTAGCCCCAGGACCCAATGTAGCAAGACAAACTCCAACTTTATTTGTGAGTCTTCCGTATACATCGGCCATAAATGCAGCTGCTTGTTCGTGTCTTACCAGAATAAATTTAATTCTTTTTGATTCTGATATTGATAACACAAGGTCATTTGTTTCCTCCCCAGGTATTCCAAATACATATTCCACTTCTTCAGACTCAAGGCATTTTACAAATAGATCTGAGGCTTTCACCCAAATTGGAAGGATATGATCGTTAATAAAGGTATTAAGATGACTCTGGTCTTTAGTGGACATTCTTATTTGAAAGAAAAATCACAAACTTAAGATCATTTCGAATCACTCAAATCAATTCATAATTTCTCGTTTCTCAATTCATGCATTGATGGGTTGAATAGTCAAAATATCCGACCCAAAAACTGAGTCGGATATTTTTTTTGTCTCGATGAACATTCCTTACCAGGGGGTTTTGCCATTATTCAAAATGAAGTTATTGTAGTACTTTGCTTTTGAATTTACATCATACGCTTGCCAGAGCCAGAATATGATATAAATGATTCCTACGGGAATAAAAAGAATGGTTAATGCCAAGATAATCCAACCTACTATCAATAGAATTATTCCTTTACCTATTTTTCCGATGTACATATGACCAATTCCATTGAAGCCTAAAATCCCTGCTATTAATGCAATTATAATTGCTGTACCTGGATTCTTGGTTTGTGAAGCCATGGTAACCGCCGATGCATTATTTTGTGGTTTTCCGCACACAGGACAGAAAGAAGAATTCTCAGATGGTAAATTTCCTCCACAATTTCTGCAGTACACCATATATATGCTCAATATCTCAACTAAAATAATATAAACATATTTTCAATTCATGGCATAATTAAAGATCAATTTTGAAGAAAACTAGCATCAAAGATAGTTCATTTATCTATTTAGAATCGATGTAAAACCCTTTACGTACCTATTTCAAAAGATAAACATGCAGCTTTATTTTCCTGTTTTTTGCCTCAAACTATTTACGAATGATTTATCTGATTGATCAATAACCAACTCAACAACGTAACATGTTATAACTTGCAGAACAACATAATTTTATGACCAACAAAACTTGATCCGTCAATCAAATTCTTGTACTGGCAGAAAAAGCTATCAAACCACTCTGCTTCCCAATTAGGGTTCAAAGTATTGCCAAATTTTTTAACTATCTTCAGAATTTATTGAACTGTCGTTTACTTACATTTCAAATTCAAAGACAAGAATATCTCGGATTTAGTCATTTAAATATAATTAATGATCATTTTTATATTTCATCCTGGAGAAGAGCCTCTATATGAAATTAATATCCTGTATTTTATTAATCCTGTTGGGAATTTCTGGTATTTTCTCGATAGATTATTTGGAGAGTATATACTCTCAAGAATCTCCGAATGGTACGGACTCATTAGCTGATATATCTTCTAATTTTTCGTTTATGTTAGAACCAAATATTTCAAATGATGGCGAAATTTCAGATCAAAATTTACAACCTTCAATGAACAACTCAACCCTAAACGACCTGGCATTGCTTGAAGATCAATTAAAACTGGCACAGGACAAAATTGAATTAGCAGGTTTGCAAAACAAAGACTGGAAAAACTATACAAGCGATTCTTTGGGACTTTCTCTGGAATATCCGGAAGATGTCCTAATTCAGAAAGAAGGCAAGGAAACTAGATTTGACCCATATAGAGAACTTAAAATAGGAAATATTGAGAAGGATGGTTTCAGCATAAGCCCAAGTATTTACGGGAAAAATTCAACATCTCTTATGAATGTGGTTGAACTTGCAAAGGAGTCTCACTTGAATATGAGGTTGAATAATTCATACTTGATGCTAGTCGATGATGTTACGCCAATTTTGGTCAAAGGAGACCCTGGATATTCCTACCTAATATCTCTCATTGATGAAGGCTTGGAAAAATCATTATTCGTTTCAAATAACACATTTTTGCATCATGATAACAATGTTTATAGATTCGTTTTCGTAACAAAAACAAATCAGTATAATGAGACAAATGCAATATATAATCATGTCCTCAATTCCTTATCTTGGATATCCGATAACAGATCTTCTATACAACAAAATTTGACAGTTCAAGCAAAACCGAATATCAAAGATAACCAATCTCAAGATGTGGAAACTAATCTAACTTCTATTCCGACAATTAACAATACTGCAACTATCCAAACAACTCAAGGTCCGATAAAAATCGAGTTTTACCCGGATGTAGCTCCAAATCACGTGAAGAACTTTCAAGACCTTGCCAGCAAGGGATTTTATGATGGAATAGTATTTCATAGAATAGTTCCCGGATTCGTAATTCAAGCAGGAGACCCAAATACAAAAAATGATAGCATTAGTAGAGAAACTTGGGGAACTGGAGGACCGGGATATTCAATCGACGAGGAATTCAACAACATCTCTCATGAAAGAGGAGTAGTGTCCATGGCAAGAATGCCAGATCCCAATAGTGCTGGATCACAGTTTTTTATAGTTGTCAACGATTCAAAATTCCTTGATGAACAATATACCGTATTTGGAAAGGTGCTAGAAGGCATGGACACTGTAGACAAGATTGCTAACGTTTCTATAAATACTATGGGTCAACCTATAAACAAGGATTTAGTTAGAATAGAGAATGTGACCACTGAATAGCATTAGTAATAAATTGACATTTTTACATTTTAATTGTTTTTTACACTTCCATGCCTTTGCACAAATGCCCTGTCAAGAGGAGTACATCGCTAGTAACAAAGCCTTTCCTTCAGAAAACTAGAATAGAGTGTTCAAAGTATGTGATTTTGTAGACAAAGGAATAGATTTCAGATTTAGAAAGGAATGTTACAATAAAAGTACCTAAATTGCTTCTATATGTGGAAACCACTATTTTTTTGCGGCACACAGCATGCAGTTGAATTAATGATATTACCGGATCAAATCAATTAATTAGGATAATGTTATTCGATGAAATTCATTAAACTTCATAAGTTGATTACTTGAATTTATTTTCCGATTCTAAATGGAAAACACAATGATTTATGTAATTTATATCGAATAAGAATTGTATCATGCGATACGATAGACTTGTTTTAATCGAATTGAGCTTCGATTGCTTTAGATGTTGGGAAAACCATTTTGTCAAATGATGCCGAATTAATTGGGACAGCGTGGTACTCTTCGGAAGTCTTAAATCGAAGCATTTCTTGAGCTTTTCCAATCATGGCACATCTGAGCATAAATTCTCGTAGAAATTCTACTATAAGAATATATAATAATGTTTTAAACATTCATTTCCCAGTTTCATATATTGATAAAAAATATTGATAGAAGTCGATATATTTATTCTAATACCGTAAATGGAAAAATATTTAGATCTATTGTCAATATTCTTACGATTTTTGTTCTCCTAAGTACTCTTTTAGTAGGGTCGACCGCCTCAAGTTGGAATGTTTATGGACAACCCAATGAAACAGATTCACAAAGCGAAAATGTCGTCAAAATTATCCCAAATACTATAGGTGAGCAAAACAATGAAGATACAGATGGACAATTGACTTTAGGAAACGGTTCTGCAGAAAATGATTCTGAGAATACTAGTGAGAGTCAAATCATAACAGAAGAGTCAAATACCCCGATAGTGGCTGATAAATCCCAGCCAGATGGGGACTGTTTGTTTGATCCATCTTTATTAAAGTGCGCTCCAGATGAGAACCGTAACTGCCCTGAAGGCTTTGGTATGAATGAGGATGGACAGTGTTTCCCTTATCATGATAAATGTCCTTCAGGATATCATAGTCATGAAGATGATGAAAGTGGAAAGTGTATTCCTGATAGTGTTCCCTGTGATCCAGGTTACATTATGAGTCCTGACTTTCCTTCTTGTGAATATAAAGAATTTGTATGTCAGAAACACCCTGATCTGAAGGAATGTAAGGAAGAGGACAATACTTCTACTAATGCTTACAGTTCAGGATATAACCATGGATGTTCTGATGCAAAAATATCTGATTCTTCTAAAAGATACATAGATCAACCAGGCAAGGGAGCCGGTTATCATACTCCAGAATTTATGAGCGGGTATAACAATGGATTTGAATCTTGTTTTAGCGGGAACAATCAGCAGCCTTCAAATTCAAAGGGAACTTTCAAAGTCATTGTTCAAGTAACAAACCAGTTAGCCGAGGATACATATGGCGGGGTCACTATAAACGTGGGTAACTATCCAGACAACATATTCAAACCCGCATATGGTCTGTATTTTCCGGCAGGAAAAACCACTACACAGACATTTACATTCAAATCAGGCGATGTACCAGTTGGGACTGAGTTTGAAGTAAACCTTGACTATGGCGATGATTACAATCGGTACATTTTTGGGATAAACACTCCCGCAAAAAAACCCGAGATTGTGCAGTTTTTTATACTATGACGATATGCTAAAGTATCTTAACTTGATTGGAAATCAAATTCTTTTGAATATTTTTCAACTTTCAAAAGATTGACTTTTTTGTCAAAGTAAATATATGAACAGTTAAAATTTTATAAATTATCGCTTTGTAAGATGTTTTGATGTCTAAATCTGAGGTCAAAACAGCAACTCAATTAGAACAAGATATGGTTATAGATTCTTTGAAATTGGCCTTTGCGGCTGATCCTGCTACACGTTGGGTATGGCCTGACCCTCAAAAATACCTATTATATTTTTCTAAATTTGCAAAAGCTTTTGGTGGAAAGGCTTTTGCCAAAAAGAGTGCACATTATATTGGAAATTATAAAGGTGCTGCTCTTTGGCTTCCACCAAATGACGAGCCCGATGTTGAAGCACTACTTGGTTTGTTAAAAGAGACTACTTCAGTAGAAGTCCAACAAGTTGTTCCCCAGGTATTTGAGAAAATGGGCAGTTACCATCCAAGTGAACCTCATTGGTATTTGCCACTTCTTGGCGTTGATCCACTTTATCATGGTAAAGGTCTGGGTTCTGCGTTATTGAAACATGCAACTTCAAACTTTGATAGCGAGAATATATTGGCATATCTTGAATCGTCCAATCCGAGAAACATTTCGTTGTATGAACGCCATGGATTTGAGATTCTTGGGACAATACGGGTGGACAATTTCCCCCCAATTGTACCAATGCTTCGCAAACCTCAGTCAGGAACCCATTAGACCGTAATGAAAAGATACTAGAAAAAATAAATGTTTGGTACAATTGAATTAATTAATAGTTTAATGTGTTCAAAGTTAAAAAAGAGCCCATTCCCACACATACTCTATCCATCACTTATTGCGTTTTAGAATTATGAAAAGCAATGTGGTAATTTTGGTTAGGAGTTACTCTAATAGGGGAGGCGTAATTTCAAAGTACTTGAGCGACACAGCTTAATAGATTTACAAAGGGCCATTCAAATACATTTACACCCGGTGTATTATAGTAATAAATGATACCACAAACCGTGCTTAATCTTCTTTAGTAAAAAAATATAGTTTGATTTAGAACGAGATGCCTTCGAAAGGATGGTAAAGAACTTGTAAAAATTGGTTAGTGATTGACACGATTAACCGGGACATTCACTAGGTGCTTCTACACTTAACTAATCCACTCAGCTATGTTCAAAAGAACCTGATTGATTCTATCGTGGTTTACGTAGTGACTAAAATCCATTCCAAAACCAATCGTATATGCAATCTGAAATTGGTAAAATATATCATCATGTTCAACATACAAGAAAACATCAGTCATATTTTGAACGCCAAAAACAACGAATCTATATCCTACGTAATGATCAACAAGAATCGGTTCTGTTGTTGTTATAATTCCAAATCCTCTGTGGTGTAAACTTTCTTGGAAAGCATCCGTTCTTTCCTTGAGATCAACATTATGAGTGTTAGGAGTCATATTTACTAATAAAAATACATAGGATGTCAAAATCCTCGTCTGTTCACTTGTATCATTTAAACTAAAATCTTAACTATCAAAAATTGGATAATCTATAGCAAATCTCTTTTCAGGACTGTAGAAAGTGTTATATTGTTGTGCTGAAACTAGGTTGCCCCCCGTCAATAGACCTAATAAAACAAGAACAAATGTCAAATATGTTATGAGCATTTGATTCGATTAATAGTCTCATTAATATTTAACTTGACAATTTTTTTGAATTTGAATCCTTTTTGGGATCAAAAAGGGGTATACTTTAGACTAAAGCAGTTTCAAAAAGTTTTGGCGAGGGCTATATTTCACTAACCATTTCGATATAGAAACTGGATCTTGATTGGTTTTCTCGTTTAATCTTCAGTGTAAAATTTTTCCTTACTACGATCTTTGGTTATATTTCCTTACCCCTATAAGGTCCAAATATTTCTTCACATAATCCATAATAGTACAGAACGTTATGATAGGAAAGATCCTCAGCTAGTTTAAGGTCTCGTCCATAGTCCGTACATTTCAAACCTACATCAAGTTCATCATATTTTCCAACTTAACTGTCCCAGCCTGACATCATAAACTGAGGATCTACGTTATCCGTTCCATTTTTCATGTTTGAAGTAAAGTTGTAATAGCTGGGAATTTGTTGTGCATACAAGATCATGGGGACCCAAAGGATTAAAGTTGAAACAAAAACAATAGACAATGTCACAAATTTTGTCATATTTAATTAAGGAATCTTATCGAATTAAGAACGTGTTTGAAAATTTTAAGATTTTTCATTTAATGTTCCATGCCAATATCTAACTGAAATGTATACTTTATATTCAAAATGGTCGGTAGAAACCAGGACCATGGCAGAGTCAAAATTGGGGTTTCTAGTTGAGAAAGCATATGCCTCCTTACCATCTATAATTAATGGGTGGGTTGTTTCGAGTAATTCTTAACCCAAATCCTCGAAAAACTTCTGGGTATTTATCGCTCGCTCATCTAAATCCATGGTTCTGGGAGCGGGTGTAAACCTTATACACATGCTAATATTATCTGAAAATATTTTGCTTTTATTCTCAATTTTTGTTATGTCTGTTGAAGTGGTCGGATTCGAATCTGAATATTGGAGATGATCTATGCTGAACCTTTTCTTGGTTATAGTATATGTCAAATTATCCAAAAACAACATAGGGCGTCCCAAAAACAGCCGAAAGAAAAAGTCCTAGAAGAACAATAATCAAAATCTCTAATACCTGTATCAAATTCAGCCCATG
Organism: Candidatus Nitrosocosmicus sp.; assembly: GCA_013114705.1. Taxonomy (GTDB): domain Archaea; phylum Thermoproteota; class Nitrososphaeria; order Nitrososphaerales; family Nitrososphaeraceae; genus Nitrosocosmicus. The sequence continues at coordinate 10,087 of QCWC01000032.1, forward strand.
TTACTTGTATCTTCTATTTGGCTTTTCATTTTTGATAGTACTTTTGGAACTGTCAAAACAGCCTTCAAATTTGAAATCAGTCTATTGTATGCTGTTTTATGCTCATATTGTTATATTTCAAAGAACAGTTCGACGGTTTAACAGTTCCTATTTTTTAAATCGAATGGGAAATATATTATGTCGTGTATTAAGATGAACATCAAACAATGCAAAAAGATTATAAATGTTCTAGTACATTCTTATAGTATATGGTTAAATCAGTTCATTCTCCTACTTATAGTAAATTTATCAATCAACTACTTTCTCTGGACAAGGAGATATCTGCAAAAATACATGATAATAGTAAGAACGTTAACGAAGTTTACCAGATTTATTTAGAAAGACTTTCACTTTTTGAAAAATCATGCCTCATTCCTTTAAGCGAAACTGACAAGTCTCTTTTACAATCGATTAAGGAAGATCTCTATCTTGAATTCAAATTGTATAATCTAAAGACAGATATGGAATCCCAATTTGATAGTATTCAGTCAGAATTACATGATTTAAATAAACATTTGTGATATATCAAAAAATATTTTGAATCTTTATCATTATGACGTTTGCGTCCACAATCGTTAATACAAACTATTGCTATCTGTCAGCGAAGCTTCATAACAATACAAACACTTTTGATCCACATAATCCTCATCCCTTTCAAGAAAAGCACTATGATCATTACAAAAAACGCCCCCACATATTTGACAAAGATTTAATCCTTCCTTATCACACTTTATACATCTTATCAAATCTGTGACTGATGTTACTTCATTTAGACTCATACATTAGGATAGGAAATCAATAGATATAACCTTTACGCATACATACGCTGCGTATGTGCTTATGTAAGTTATTGGGTCTAAAATCCAAAAGATCACTACCAATGTTTAATCTATGTCATACAGAAAAAGCTTAAATCATCGTTGAATCTAGCAGTTATATTACTATGCTATCAAAGGCCAAAATCCAATATCTTCAGGGTCAAAAGCGAGTTTCAAAATCCTATGAAAGAAAGTTAAAGTGTTTAATTAGAAAGAAGTAGTAATTCTACGAAAGGAGTTGCGACTTTAATGAAGTCTATTTCGTGAAAATGTCAAATCGTTATTTTGTGAATTAGTTAACGGCAAAGTGGGGGCGTACCACTCTCTGAAGCACGATCTGAAGCAATAGGAAAACGACAACCATATGCAATCTTCCAACTATCGAAAGGCCGCTCCTGAATTTTGTTCTGCGAACTATAGTGGTCATGTCGCTACTAAATTTGGAAGCAAGATCTAACTCAAAGAAGCAAAATGGCCCAAAAAAACCTTCAATAAGGAATGAAATGGCTATACCAAGTTACAAGTGGTAGTATTTACCAATTAGAACCTAAAACTGGGAGGCTAGATGCACCTGCACCAAAGTCTATATTAATAACCATCTGAAATTAATAAAGAATACAGAAAGCTCCGGTGGTGTAGAGGCTGATACGGACCACACAATCCGGCCAAGCATTTCGCCATCTCAAGGTAACGAATTAACGGGAAACGAAAAGAAATTACCGATTAACGATCACATTCAAAGCAAAAACGAAAATCGAAGAATGTTTATTGATTTACAAACCTGGAAACAATTTGAAAAATGTCTTTCTGAATTTAATGCGAAAAAGACGATTTATAGTCGATTAACATATGCCAAAAGGTATCACCAACTTTTATTTACGGATGATTTCAGTGGAATACTACAATTCTCTAAAGATAAAATAAGTCATATAATGAAAGCAATGGCAGCTCTCTAAGTTCCTCGGAATGTATGACAAATGGGTTTCCATTGTTAAAAAGTATGACTTGAAGAGGTCAGAGAGGAATAGTTTGAATACTTTTCACGAGATTTTTAATTCTAGAGAACTTTGAGAATTATATTTTATGGATAAAATCTTTTGTCAAAGATGAGAAAATAGGAATTGATTATAAAATTTTAGTCATTTATTGCACACTAACAGGATTAAGAGCTTCGGAGGCAATCGAGAGTATAAATTTGATTAAAGGTGATTATGGACGTCTCAAGTATCTTGATTCAGAAAACAACATCTTGAAACACTATGGATTCTCCAAAATTTTTATCAGAAAAACAAGAAAAGCCTATTTCAGCGTTGTTGATGATAATGTCATAAAAATTGCGATAGCATCGAATTCACAGATCTATTCAACCTCGAAATCCAAGTTCTATAGAAATAATATAGAATTCAAATTAAGCTATTGTCGCAAGGTTTTTGCAACCTGTTTACGTAACAAAGGCATAAAACCAGAGATAATCAATTTACTACAAGGTAGAATTAGTATCTCTGTATTTGTCAATCACTATTACCGTCCCGACATTGACGAAATTATAACAAAGAGGATAAGGCTGGTTTTGGACGAGCTGATGAAGGAATTGATGAATTCAACATAGGAGAATATGATAATAGCAATTCCTGACTATTGACAACTTTTGACATTAACTTTGGCCTAATTGGAGAATCATCTTTTCTGACCGCCTTTATAATTTCGGACTAATAGATAAATTCTAATTAAAACATATTATAGTCAAATAAATAATGTGATTATTGGAATACGGCAGAAAAACTATCATTTTACCTATTGTGCTTGCATCTTCAATCGTTTTGGCTATTTTTTCATATAATTATTTTACACAATCAGCGAACCAAATACAAGAGCTTGCTATTAATGATTTACAAACAAATGCCGAGATAGAAGCATACAGTATTTCTAATAGCCTGTCAAATGCGATTTCTGTGATAACATCTAACTTGAGGTTAATTGCAAATTCTCCCTCTATTCTTGAAGGAAATATATCTAAAATTCAAACATTGATTAACATAGGACAAGAGACTACTAACGAACTTACCGACGGTTTTTATATTTTAGATAGTAATGGAACTTTGGTAACGTTTACTGGAATTGAGAAGGAAGAGAATGCAGGTTACAAGGGTATCGACTTGAGTCATAGAGCCTATTTTCAGATTCCAAAGCAAGATAAAACTCCGTACATCAGCACGGTTATTGATTCCAACGATAACATACCTCGAATGTATCTTTCGTTTCCTATTTTAGAAAGTAACCAAACAAGGCCTGCAGAAACAGATGGATTAACTAACGGGCAAGGTGGGATAACAGCAGATGGGAATGTAGTCGGACAATCAAATACCAATTCTACTAGCTTCTTTAAGGGAGTAGTTGTTGCGTCCATCGAAGCAAAGACGCTTGGTAATTTTTTAGAGAGTCAAATTCATCCTAAACTGGATGCCGACATTGCTTTTATAGATAGAAATGGTACCATAATATATACACAGAATCAGACATTCATCGGTAAAGATTACTTTGGAAATGATTTTCAATCATATGTTAAAACAATCTTAAAAGATAGAGACGTAGAGCTTAATAATATTATAAATAAAGCGCTTCATTCAGGAAGCGGATTGGCAGAATTTAGCTTTGGAAATAGTAGCACAACCATAGCGCATGACCCGGTACTTGGGCACGGTATTAACAGTAATCCACGGTTCGACAATAGGATAGGTACTTTGTTTATTACAATTCCCCATACATTAGCAGCGGATGTAGCATCTATAATTGACAGCCAAAGGACTACTAACTTTTCGATAATTGCATCGATTGCTGCGATAGCATCTGTTATCGCAGTAGTATTACTAAGATGGAATAAAACACTACAACGTATAGTTATGCAAAAGACATCCCAATTACAAGAAACAGTAGATAAATTAAGAAATGCAAATGATGAATTGAAACATCACGACCAAATCCAAAAGGAGTTCATTAATGTTGCTGCACATGAGTTAAGAACGCCAACCCAAGCAATCTCGGGAAATTTAGAATTAATAGAGATGATGTATCTCCCGTCACTTTTCGAAAGTCCGCAAGAAGGAGAGAAAAAGCAAGGGACTTTTGACAAGGAATTTGATCAATTGGCTAAAGACAAGGATAAACAACAGCGATTTAGATCCGGTCTTGTTTCAACTTATAGAAATTCACAAAGACTTGAGCGGCTTGTAAATAATATTTTGGATGTATCAAGAATCGAAAGCAAAAAGTTACAACTTGATAAGGAACATTTCAACCTAAACGAAAAAATAAGAAATGTAATAGAGGACATTTATGGTAAACAAAGGGTAAATTCATTATCAAGCTATCATGAAAAGTTCATCAACATAGATTTTCAACCTTCAGAAGACCCTATTACCGTTTATGCTGATAAAATTAGAATATTTGAGGTAATATCCAATCTTTTAACGAACGCAATAAAATATTCAAATGGAAAGCCTGTTATCATTACAGTCAAAAAGATTCATAGAAATACTATAGATCTAAAACACCAACAGAATGGAAATGAAGTCGGAAAAGACAATACGAAGGGAAATAAGGATGAAACGTTTGTTGTAGTTTCAATTAGAGATAAAGGGAAGGGAATAAACCTTGAAATTTTACCAAGGTTATTTACAAAGTTTACGACCAAATCAAGTCAAGGTACTGGCTTAGGGCTGTATTTGGCAAAAAACATTATTGAAGCACATGGAGGACAAATTTGGGCT
>QCWC01000033.1 GCA_013114705.1 Candidatus Nitrosocosmicus sp.
AATCACAGGAAATATGATCGATCAGTAATCAGAATAATCATATCATCTATTTTCAAATATCTATATTCTATTTATCTTCTTTCGTATTCAAATGTGCTTACAGGTTTCTTTTTGAATCAATGAAAGAATTTAATATGTAGTAATGTAACATAATTGTAATTTATATATGCAATGGAAGTTGAGTGACGACAGGATTTCAGCTTACCTTTCATTTCTTGGATATAATTCTCTATATCCTCCTCAACAATTGGCAATTGATAATGGGTTGTTGGATCATTCTAGCATGGTGATCACCACTCCTACAGCAAGCGGGAAAACGCTAATTGCCGCATTAGCTGCAATTAAGGCGCTAGAAAAAAATAAAAAAATAGTGTATCTCACACCATTAAGAGCTTTAGCATATGAAAAATATCTGGACTTTGCTTCTATAGATAGATCTGGTATATTTACCAAAAAGATAAGAGTAAGAATTAGTACTGGCGATTTTAACACCTCAAATACAGATCTAAGTTCTTCCGATATCATAATTATGACCAATGAAAAAATCGACTCAATACTTAGACAGAATGCTCCATGGCTTGCCAATGTGGGGTTGTTTATTTCTGATGAAATTCATCTTATTGGTGATCAAGATAGAGGACCAGTCTTAGAAATGGTATTGACAAAAATAAAGAAATACTATCCATCCACTCAAATCCTTGGTTTGAGTGCTACAATTACTAATGCTGCTGAAATTGCCACATGGCTCAAATCAAAATTAGTTGAAAGTTCTTGGAGACCAACTAAATTAATAGAAGGAGTATATTCAGATGGAACAATATATTACAATAACGATTCTCAATTCAATATTTCTGAATCGGGTAAAGATACCGCGTCTATGGCCATCGATCTGATAATGGATTCTTTAAAAAATAGAGGACAAAATCTTGTTTTCGTTGAAACAAGAAAACGAGCTGTTTCACTTGCTAAGAAAGTTTCAGATTTTGTTTTCAAAACATTGTCACCAAACGAAAAGAATAATGCTTTAAAAGTCTCTAAACAAATTTTGGAAGAGGGTGATGACACTGATTTGACGAAAAATTTATCAAAACTAATATCTTGTGGAATAGGATTTCATCATGCTGGATTAAGTCTAACTATTAGAGGAGTTGTAGAGGAAGCATTTAAGAATGGAATAATAAAATCTTTATTTGCTACGCCTACGTTGGCTGCAGGAGTAAATCTTCCTGCACGCAGAGTTATTATAACAAATGTTACCAGATATGATTTTGTATACGGTGCCTCAGTGCCCATAAGTATACTTGAATATAAACAACTTTGTGGTCGAGCAGGGAGACCAAAGTATGATACATATGGAGAATCCATAATCATTTCAGATTCACGGACATCATATGAGGAATTATATGACCATTATATTTTGGGAATTCCTGAACCTTTGTCATCAAATCTTGGAAATATTACATCTATCAAAATACATTTACTCGGAGTAATTGCTTCGTTTCATGGAATTAATTTAGACGATATCTATGATTTATTCTCTAAAACATTTTATTCTTTTCAGGATAAAAATAATTCCTCCCTTTTTGATAGAATAGATTCATCACTGGATTATTTTATAGACGAAAATTTAATTCAGTTGAAAAATAATACTTATCAGGTAACTGCGTTTGGAAAATTAGTTTCGAATTTGTATCTTAACCCTGAAACTGCTGTATCATTTAGAAACATCATTAATGACATAAAGCCGAAATCTGTCAATACAACCAATGTATTTGGCTTTCTCCATGTAATTACTACTTGTCCTGATTTTTATCCTAAATTTTCCTTTAGAAAACAAGATCTTGAAGAATTCAGTTTTTTATTTTATAACAATTATGATGAATTTTTTACGGATGTAGATATAATGGACTGCTCCCGAAGTCTTTGGACTTTATATGAATGGATCAATGAATCAACTGAAAAAAGGATTAATGAAAGAGTTGGGGTAGAACCAGGTGATATTCACAGAATAGTCGAAGTATCTCAATGGCTAATCGTATGTTTATTTGAAATTTCTAAATTGCTTAATAGGAATGATCTATTGCCAATTATTTTTTCACTGGAAAATAGAATTAAACATGGGGTAAAAGGAGATCTTGTTCCCCTAGTTCAGATCAAAGACATAGGCAGAGCTCGAGCACGATCCCTTTATAACGCTGGGATTCATGTTCCTAACGACTTGCTTTCTATCTCAGAATCTGAACTTGCATCGATCCCAAAAATAGGTCTGAAGCTAGCCAAAAAGTTGAAAAAAAGATATGTATAGTACATTTTAAAATATTCAATTTTTATGAAATGTAAGATCATTCAAAATTGACTACTCCTAGATTATTCATTTCAGATCCTATCCCATAGCCGAGTAACGCAATACCTGTTCCCAATAGTGACATTTCTAATCCCCCTTTTATCCAGCTTTTTTCTGCCAACTTGCCCTTGATCGCACCTATTATAAAAGATGAAGTCAAACTAATCGAAATTGCCACCATTAAAGCTGTAAAGTTATCAATCAAACTAGTTTTAACCACAAAGTATGGTAATATCGGTAATACTCCACCAATCAAAAATGATATAAACATGACTATTGCGCCTTTGAGTGGATTGCCTATGATATCTAGATTTAGACCCAGTTCTTCCGTTAACATGGTCTTTAACCATACTTTCTTATTTGAGGTAATTCTATTTACCACCATATTCAATTCCTCTCCACTAAAACCCTTATCCCTGTATATTTTTTCAATTTCTTTTCTTTCATCTTCTGGCTTGTTTTCAATTTCGTATTCCTCTCTCTTAATTTCCGATTCTAAAATCTCTCTTTGTGATTTTACTGCGAGATAATTTTGTACAGCCATAGCCTTGGCACCAGTAAACATACCAATTATTGCTGCTAAAATTACGATGTCTACACCAACTGTCGCACCTCCAATTCCCGCAACTATTCCTAATGAAGTATTGACTCCATCACCAAAACCAAAAACGACATCTCTAATGTAATTACTTTCTTTAATATGAGGCTCAATATGATTATTACCAGATGCTTGATTCAATGTGGTTTGTTCTTACGTGTGGTTTAATATTTAAAGTTCGATCTCTTTGTCATCCTAATAAAGATATTCTCAAATACCTCCATATAATATCGCTCTATCTAATCAAAATGGTAATTGTAATTTAATGATCAAAACCTTGTGAATTTCCCATTGTAGTTAGAATATAGAAATTGAAATTATCTTTATTCATTTCATGGTATTTTTCTTAACCTGAGGAATGCTTGTTCAAGTATGCCTTTTACCGCCGAAGTTTTCTATACGTCATTTAGCGTTACAAAATCATGAAAAGATTTATGGCATCTACAAACAGTAACAAGTAATCATGTACTCATTAATTATGCGCCATAACTTATCCTTCATCTCTTGAGATATCAAACTCGTCTGAAATTATAAATACGCGAGGTAAATTACTAAGCTGTTCTATCGAAGCTAATAATGATGAAACTGTTAATTTTCCTAGATCTGTGTCGTTTGAAACATAACTGTCCCAAAACCATTTTGATAATCTTGATAAGATTATGTATCAGAAATTGCTTTTGTTATTGAAAATACCTAGACTTGATAGAGGATTTTAGGTCTCATGTATTTTAGCCAAGCATAGTAACGATAGTTACCAATTTGCCTCCGACACTATCTCCAACAATGGCTACTCATATAGGATCCAAACTAGGTGAATTTGAGTATTCTAAAACTCATTTCAATGAATCACAAGCTTCTTTCAAAGCTGTAGGATATTTTGGCTCAGGAGACTTACTGTAGTTAACAAATACTATTGTCATTAACAGAATTAGATAATTCCCTTATTAGTTTATCATGAGGTCTATCCCGCCAAGTACCCAACCACCGTTATGAAAATGCATCACTATAAGAAGATTCTTATCCGTACTATCAGCGGGTCTCACGATCCTTATGGATATGTTTTTCCTATTCCTATCATAAACAATAAAATCCTGTATGTCGACTGGTGGCATTGTTGCAGCCACTTGGCCCGAATGAAGATTTGATAATACACATCGGTCCCATTGGGCGACATTTAATAAAGGAAAGAACTGAAATTCTTCTATTTCTTTTCTAAAAATGCTCTGTTTCTTTTTCAATCTGAAAAATCATAGGCCATTATAATATTGATCTGTAGATAAATGTTATAATTTAATATTATAAAGCTTCGTCATATGCATGGCCTATATCAAACAAAATACACTATTATCTGAGATATGATTTCAAAATAAGAATTCCTAAAATTTAAATGGCTTTTGGACGAATTACTCCAAAAATTTTTAAGCTTAAATAGCATGAAAATATATTTTCTTGGAGTTTGTGATATTCTTTATTGGCATAGTCTTTTTCTACATTTAAATATGGAATTATTTTTTCTTTTAGATCCATTGCAGCGTTAAAAACCTCATTTTTATCCTCTTTGATACTTCTTGAGTAATCAAACTCAATTCTGTCTTCTAATAGGTCCTTGATAAAATTATTAATCGAATTTTCTCTGATTATTGAATAATTAAACTTGGTCGATTCGCTCATTAATTGAATTTATCTCAATGGTAAATAAGATTATTGATCTTTATTTTTTTTAGAAATAATAAAATTAAAAATAAATTATTCGATTTTTGGACCGGTGCCTGTCTATGAGGTCAATGTTGCAACTAAGCGAAGATAAAATTTTGAGTTTAAGATGAGGTGAAAGACAACGCCACTATTATTCTATCTTACTGCTTAACAACAATGAATTTTTCAACTTGGGGAAGTTTGCTCTCTCATTTTTTGAATAAAAGGTTAATCTTAACTATGTACTATACAAAAAATAACTAGGATCGTTTAGATATAAATAACTAAACAGAGTAGAGTAAAAAAATTAGTCGTTTTACTCCTGCATTAACCAATAATGAGATTTCTATTTTTGGATCAATATGGTAATACGATTCCAAGGAGATATTTGATTTTGAATATCAGAACTAGAATATCAACTAAGAGTAATCTGAATATATTTAGCTGTTGAATTGGCAGTTAATTGAATCAATATAAGGCTAATTCCAAAATATTCATAAATTAAAAGCGAACGATTTAAATGACGAAGGTCTGGTATCTATATTGTCTGTTCGAGCTATAACATATCCAGACCCTTGATTTACTGTTTCTATGAAACCCTTTTCATTATCAATCTCTTCTTGATCTTTTAATTTTGTAAGATTACTTAATGACCAATATGGAACATCCGTACCTGAACCATTATCAACGAATGTTTCAATCATTCGTGTATTTTTATCAGTTAAGAATGTTCTTACTTTTAATTCTACATCTTCTCTGTTTGTTAAATTATTTATGAATTTGGGATTACCATTATGATCTAATTGATGGAAGATAAAACCATCGAGGGCAAACTCCTTTATGGTGTTGTAATCATATTTTATATATTTACCATTATCTCTGTATTCTAAGAGATTCGGGTTGCTGCTACCAGAAACGTCAAATAACACTCCGAAGTCCCTTTCTTCGTCATTCTCGTTACTTCCATGACGTCCAGTATTAAATTGAAGTGCTATGTATGTCTCATTATCAAATTTGTCTTTAGGTTCTTCAAAATATTCATGTATATTTCCCTGCCACGCTATTTCCTGATTTTTTGCAGCGGACATGTTGGGATTTCCTTTCAAATCCTCTCTTACAATCTCTAATCGTGGCGAATTAATATCATTGCTATCACCCTGTGTATGTTTTTCAAAGTCCATAGTTACTCTAAATTTATTGTTTATATTAGTAGGATCGATTATATCCAATGAATATTGTTGATCAAATTTTGTATCTGCTAATAAATGACCATCTTCGCCAAAATTAGATAATTTTAGTTGATTTTCGTCAATATTATCCAATTCACATGGTATTTTCGATTTAGTTCCATTGTATTCTGAACAAGAAATCGAATCTGAGATATTAAGGATTTTACAGATCCCTCTATTGTCATCCGATTATATGCTATTTGGTTGTAATTCAGAAGGGGTTGATGAATTCAAATTAACATTTTTAGAGCGAATCTCATTTGGAATGCAATTAGATACTTTTGTAGTATTGATCAAAACAGATGGATTTTTTGTTGTTGTAGGCGACGATTTATTGATGATACTAACTACTTCCTTGATTTCATATTCAGTCACGAAAGAAAAAAGTATATAAAAAGTGATAATAAGTAAGATAAAATTCGAAATTAATGATATTGATAATCTCACAATAACAGTTAATTTTTAATTATATGTATATGATAAATTCGTTAGATAAACAATTCACAGTAAACCCTGTTATTGATTTTTCCTTATTGCTTTGAGATATGGGAGAAATGTAATATGATCCCTGTCACTAATAGCATCGTATGTATCTGAAAATAGGTGCATATCTCATTCAACTACTACCTCGCCAATCATCGAAGGATGATAAATACAATAATATTTGTAATCTCCCGGAGACTCAAATGTAAGGCTATACTTTTGATTAGCTATAATAGCGTTAGAATCGAATAAAGCTCCTTCATCAGGATCGTTATCTTGGCCTGAAGTCACTGTATGAGATACTGTATCTCCATTGTACCATGTTATAGTTTGCCCTGAATCAATTCTTATTGGATCTGGAGAATAGGATTTACTGCCTTTGATCCCAGAAATAATAACCGGAACAGAATCAGTGCTTTGAGATTCATCGTGTTCCGATAAGTTTTGTTGATTTGTTGGAGCAATGCTTTCAGATAATGGTAATATTCGATAAATTGAACCTGTATAACTTAGTACATACAAATACCCGTCTGGACCTACTTGAAGATCGGTAATTCCGCCAAAACCCTGACCAAATATTAATGGTTGATTTTCAGTTGTTTCATCCACTTGGTTATCTGATAGTGCTTCAACATTTCCTACATATGTATCATTTATTAAAATATTATCCCGTGCTTCATTCAATGTGAATCGATATAATAAACCATTATTGATGTCTCCAGTAAACATATTATTTGCGTATTCCTTACCTAGCTTATCCGAATTTAGAAACTTCAATGCAGTGGGACCAATCGTAGTCACCCAAACAAATTTAGGATCACTATATTTACCATTTCCAAAATACACAAGTTCATCTTCTGAGGATATTCCTCGGTCTAGTAAATCTTGACTCAGATAGCCTTGAACCTGCGACCATCCTCCATTAAACCCAGGTACAATCAAATTGATTTCATCTGCAATGGTAGGTCCATTTTCGGTATCCCATAAATTCCCTGTTAAAGGATCAAAGTCCATTCCAAAGCTATTGCGTATACCCATTGCATAATATATATTAAGTGGTAAACCATCACCGAAAATCGGATTGTCCGAATCTACTATCCCACCATCTTGGGTGATTCTAAGAACACCTCCTAGTCCATTAGGTCCTGGGCCATCCATTATATTTTGGGCCTGAGTCCTATGTCCGCCTACTTCTCCAACCATAAAGTAAACATTGTTATCAGGACCTATCAAAATTTTGCCCCCGTTATGTTCCCCTCTAAAATTAATGGGAGTAGCGGTTAGATCTAACAACAAGAGTGGATTAATCAAATGACCGTCCACATACTCATAACGATAAAGTCTATTTCCAGATGGATCAACCTGATCGTCTACATCGCTCCCATCTTCGCCATTAGCTGATTCAGTATAAGATAAGAACACAAATAGCTTGCCGTCTACTTGCTTCGAGACCGCAATTCCTAATAAGCCACGTTCAATATCATTAGCTACAGGGACATCGAGTAGCGGTGTATCCTGAATATTTCCGTCCAGAACTCTTTTAACCAAACCAGTATTTTTTTCAGTAACTAATATATCATTATTAGCAATAAATGACATACTGGTTGGAAAATCCAAGCCTTCTGTTACTTTTTCAACCGTAAGTGCATCGTCATTTACAGTTGGACCTGTGGGTGATAGGGGAGCTTTTGCATATGCTCCATAAGAAAATTGAATATCATATGAATAAATTGAAGAAAGAATAATCAATACAAAAGTAAAAAAAGTCAATACTCTACGTTCATGCATGATTTTGTCAGCAATCAAGATCATTTTTATAAACTAATTAAGTTTATGAATAAATCTTAACAAAAATATATCTGCTATATTGGTTATAAGTTTTATATCATATCCTAATTAACAGAGATATGGTAAATTGATCCAGAACAATTTACTAAAAGAAGGATACTAACTATCTAAATTAGTTCTACTTTTCCTTTAATATGAATGAATGGTTTCTAAATTATGATTTAGACATTTGGGGAAAGGTTTTAGGTTCTTTTTTCTTTTCATGTGCATTCCATTTGACTATCCAATTACTCAATTGCTGTAAAATATTCTCCAAGTCCTTTGACCTGGGAGTTAAACTATATTCGACTCGAATTGGAATTTCTGAATAAATTCTCTTTGTTATTAGTCCTTCTTGTTCAAGCTCTAGCAATCTTTGTGACAAAACAGTACTACTAATTTCTGGTATCAGTCTTCTCAATTCATTAAATCTAACTGTTCCATTTGTACTCAAGTTCTTCAAAATGTGCAGTGACCATCTTTTCCCTAGAATCTGCCATATATCCACTACATCACATTTTTCTCCTTTCATATCAATTTCCTTTTTAAATGTATGATGACATTTCCAATATAAAATTTTAAAAGATTATGATTGAATTTATGAAAAAGAATCATGATTTCAGAGTATTACGCCATACTTGAGTTGCCGCGATACTAATAACTAACTAAGTAATAAATTACTACTATCATTATATATTGGATTGAGTAAATAGTATTGTGAAAGGAATACAACAGCAAAGGACAATGGGTGATAATAACAGTCGTTCTATAGAGAGGATCATAAATAGTCTAAATACAACGGAAGGTGAAGGGTTTATCGTCAATAGATCTTTTCCTACTAGATCTCTTTCGTATGTTGATCCATTCTTGCTTTTGGATGAGATGGGTCCAATGGATTTCAAACCCGGTGAAGCAAAAGGGGCCCCAGACCATCCACATCGGGGTTTTGAGACGGTAACATATTTGCTAGAAGGAGTATTTGAACATAAGGATTCCTCAGGCCATTTCGGAAAACTAAAGCCGGGAGATGTTCAATGGATGACTGTGGGGTCAGGGATAATTCATTCTGAAATGCCAGAAGCTGAATTTAGAAAAAGTGGTGGTAGATTGCACGGATTTCAATTATGGGTGAATTTGCCTAAGAAGGATAAAATGATAAATCCATACTATCAAGATATTCCCTCTGAAAAAATACCAGTTGTCAAACTGCCTAACAACAGCGGGCAAGTGAAGGTAATTGCAGGCAGGGCATATAATGTTTCTTCAGTAGTTAATACTAAAATTCCTATTCAGTATCTGCACTTTAGTTTAAATCCAGGATCTCAAATTTCACATTTACTAGAAAGTAGCTATAGTGTTTTCGCTTATATTATTTCGGGTGAAGGGTTATTTGGAACGGATCACATACCTGGAAAACGAGGAAATGTAGTCCTTTTCAAACACGATGGAAATAGCATTGAAATCAAGTCGTCTTCAAATAATACCAAACCTTTACAATTCCTTCTGTTTGCAGGCAATCCACTCAATGAGCCGATAGCAAGATATGGGCCATTCGTTATGAATACCAAACAAGAAATATATCGAGCAATTGAAGACTATAGAAATGGCAAATTAGGAGTAATTAAACCTAAGGATATGATGAACTAAAAATACCAACCCTAATGCAAACACAGATCATGTCTATGATATCTTTCTAAGAATTGTAAAAACAAATATTTGGAATTCTTGAGAAAACATACAGGCTTTCATCCTTAAAACTAATTTATTACATATTTGAGATCATTAAATTGATAATCATGTGTCTGAGTATTTCATTTATCTTGTTGCTAATTTCTAGTTTCAAACTTTGAATCTGATCTATAGAAGCTTACTATCTAATATTTTATCTATAAGAATAGAATAGCACAATTTTCTTGATATTCAAATATACTATTAGATTTGTAGCCAATGATGGTAAGAAAAGTTTGTTATCTTGGGGTTTCTACTATCAGTTGTAATTTTTAATATGTGATAACTTAGTTCGAGGACATATTCGAATATCTAAATATTTTCGTTTTCGATAACTGAAGAATTTAACAGTTTAGCTTGGTAATTCAAATAATAAAGATAATAGATGTAAAACGCAACTAACATGTTTACAATAAAAATAAATCAATGATTCTTGCAGTAGCAATTATTTTATCTACTACTCTAAAATTTGCTAGTTCACTAAACTTGAATACTGGTATCCAAGATGCGTTTGCAAAGTTAAATCAAATAACTCTACCCAGGGATTATCATAATATCAATTTAGGACAATCTAAAGAAGTCTTTTCTGAAGATGGTGTTCTAAATCTTCTGGTAACAATGTTGCATTGTCATTTAACCTGAATGACGATAACAATACAACGGCTCAACAATAGAAATTCAAAATCCTTTCTTGATATATAGTTCGTAAGACTCGTCTTATTTTTCATATCTTATTGTGAAAAAGATCGATTGAAATGAAGACATCAATATGACATCAAGGGGATCCATGATATACACTTGTATCATTAATGGCAACAAAGCCTATTAGACCTATTGAATTATTAGATATCGATCTGACATTCATAAACTAATAGTAATAAAGGCGTCATTTTAGGTACGGATAACCTACTCATGATCTTGTTATACCTGATTTCAAGAATTAGTGTGAATTTATGTCATGATTGTAGCCTTCCTTACTACTTCAAAGTTAACAAATAGTGTATTGTAACTTTGTTGGAATTTATTGAACGATTTTATTTAACATTAACCATGATTTTCAAAATTGGGACTGAAAAATAATATTATCAATCAAAATATACTTTATTACCATAAAAGAGGGGAAGATCTAACGTGCTATTAGGACTAGAATTCTGTTTATTAAAGAACGAACCTAAATTATATCCAAGTTCGGGTAAATAGTTTATTGAACATATTATATATTGATCCGAAATTTAAAAACTCGTTATATAGAATCTGTTAATCTGCATTTGTAAATTATTCTCCGCAACCAAATTTTTCTGTTTAAAAATTTATTATTTATTTAAAAAAAGGATTGTTTCTATCAGATCTCTAGTTTTTTTAGAATGTCTTCAATATTCTGTTCGTCTTCCAATTCGGCATCTAATAGTTCTAAAGCAAGATGATATGTACCATGATCTTTGCCATTAGCACTGTTAGCTAAATCATTATAGTGCTTGATCACTTCTCTTTCAAATTCAAGTGCTTTTTCCAATGCGCTTCTAAGTGTTAGATATCGTGATGGTTGAAGCTTACCAAGACCACTATCCTGCTCCCATTGCGATGGTTCATCTGTGGGTTGAGCTTCTAATTGCATCAACCTGAATGCAACCTTCTTTGCATGACCTAACTCCTCCTTTGCTCTTTCTTCAAAAAACTCTGCTTCCAACACTCCCAATCCTTCTATGTTTTGTGACACATACCAGAAGTAATGAAATGCAGACAGTTCGGCTCCATATGCTTTTTTTAGCATCTGTACTGTACCTTCAACACCAGGTCCAGCTATCTCTTTAGCCATTTTACCCATAGTTAATCATTTATACTGCGTTTTCCTTTTATATAAATATTTCAAAAATTATGGATATTTTATAAAAATATTAGTACGGATTAACCAAATATTAGTACAAATTAATATGGTAAAAGGACTATTAATTTTCTACCTTAGCTGCTATGATAATTTATGCCTCAATTCACGTGGAAAGATTATTTTTTTACTCTATTTTCATTAAAACTTATCAATCACTTGAATTAGTTTTTCCCGTTATTGAATTTCGATAAGTATCGATCAAATGATACTCTAATAATAAAGGCGATTATTAAAATTTAGAACAAGGACATGAAATCTGGAACAAAATTAAATAATATGATTAGCATAAACTGATCCTTGATTGCAGTATATTACCTCAGAAACAGAGGATGTGTCTATATCATTAGTCTAATAATAGATAATTTAGAATGAGGGAGAGGAGAAAATAGCGTTATTTGAAACCTGGTCCAATCAATACCAGCTCGTTCACGTTTGTTTGTACTTGTATGTTTAATATCACATTAGTATCAATTATCTTGGTTCTCCTATTATCAAGCAAATTTGAATGCTTAACGTATAAACTGTTAGATATTTCGTTACAATATATAATTATTTGAGGAATGGACTACAACTTAAATTAGAGACATATTCTCATTTTTGAGATTGAAATCATGCTTTAGATAATATTCTAATTTATTCTAAATAAGCAAAAATGTCTACATCAAATAAAACCGAGACTACAACTGATGCTAGCCCAAGTAATGATAACAAGAAGACAACGGTTGAAAATAAAGCTAAAAATGAAGCAGAATTGACAACGGATAAGGTACCCAAATTTCGAGATTTAAATGATTGGTTAAGGAAGTGGGGATATGAACTTAAAGATACCACTAAAGAGAATAAAATAGAATCTATTGAATTTCAAGCATCACCAAACTCTTTTGCTTGAAAATTTGTGGAATAATTCAATTTCAGATAGAGAAAAAAAATAATTGAAATCGAAAAGTGCGTAAAAGAGATCATTTTGAAACATGAAGCAAAATCTAATCTTAATGTCAATTCGTCTCAGATCCTCTTTCGCATCATGGAGTCATGTGTTGACCAGATATTGATTTTAATTCCTACTACTGATTTATTTTGGAGTATATATGATAGTAAACTTCTTCATTCGATTTCTGCGATGTTGGTAAAGGAAGTAACAGTAAAAATACTTATTCATATAGAAGAAGATCAAAATGCTTTAAAGGACGAAATAAGGTATAAACTGAGGACTTGGCACAAGACTTATTATCAGTACCAATTTCTTTTCAAAAAAATTCCTCACTCGTATGTATCAATAATTGTAGATAGTGTTATTTTGGCAGAAGTAACGTATATTAGCGAAAAACAACTATTAGCTCAAGAGGAAGAAATACATCCCTCAATTTCTTTTTTTATTCAAGATGCTAGAGTATCATCGTCAACTTCGATGTTCGACATTTTATGGATACAGTCTGATTTTGAAAGACAACAGAAAATCAAACAAACTTATTTCGATATATTTAAGGGATTCAAATTAAGAAGCGAGAATTACCATCGGGATTGGAATTTTGAAAGAAAAATATCCAAGAATTCTACAAATAAAAATAATAACATTCAAGACAATCAATCAAACTAATTCTGTTATATTGCAAGATATGGTTCATCAGATCTTTGGTCTAAAATCTGCTATTTAGAATGATCAAATCTCAACTATACTTAAAGGGAAGTATCAAAATTATTATCTTGTAATATACTCATCAGAAAAGACTGGTATGCTTTAGTTTTAAGAATGTTTTATAACATGCTCTGTAGTTGTGTACAAGATGGTAAGATACGTCAAAAAAGAAGATAAGGGTCCTGTAGAGGTGAAATTTGAAGGTGTCAGCAAATGGATTTGTATGTGTGGTTTAAGTGATAATCAACCATTTTGTGATGGTTCACACAAGAAAACATTAGGGGAAGAAGATGGAAAAGTATATCGGTACAATACAGACGGAACAAGAGACGAAATACAAATCTAAATCACATCAAAATATACCATTATCAATAATTTTTTGTTTACAGAAGATTACTTGTAATGATGTGTTTGCTATATGCATTTTAAAATAATAATATTTTTATTAAACTTTTAATTTGTTTATGAATCCAAACAATTATTGATTTTACTGTCCATGTCCCAAAGTGATTACCGTTTTGGATATATAACTATTAATAACCAAGAAACTTCAATTTTTGTATTAATACAATGTAGATTTACATGTAAACAGGTAGAATTATTATTTTATTTTCTAAATCACAATATTTATGAACTCAATAATTAGGAACATTCCCAGGCAACTCGTACATTATCAGAAATACATCTCTTTCACTTAAACAACCTGTTATTATAAAAGAGAATTTATGGCCGGACTAACCTTCTTTCTCTTCAAATAATCCAAACATGTTGTTTTCTGAATCCAGATAGATCCTGATATAACCCATATTTGGAACAGGCATTTTTGGCATTATAGCTTTGCCTCCAGCTTGTTCTATTTTTGTAGTATAGTCATCAATGGATGATACTGTAATGTAATTTGTTACTTTATGATCTGGAGATTGTCGTTTCATCATTCCGCCTGAGATCCCTCTATTGCCTTTTTCATCCCGAGTTTGAAACATCCAGTAATCTTGATCAGGATTTCCCCCACTAATTGCTTTTTCCATATTCCATCCGAATACATCTTTATAAAATTTTTGACCTCTTTCAACATCATCTGCAGGTATTTCGAAATGTTGAACTGTTGGCAATTTATGAGATTCCCTCCGATTTGAAATATACTAATTTCATCCTTATCGTCTATAATATTGTAAAAAAATTTTAAAAAGATTCCTCTTTATACGAAGGCTACCAACTATAAAGTCTGAAAGGATTTTGGTTTTATATAATATCTCAACG